>SKGY01000005.1 GCA_007117235.1 Balneolaceae bacterium | reverse complement strand
GGGTTGATCAACACTACCCGGATCTGGAAGTGCATGCCACTGAGGTGTCTGTAAATATTTTAATGCCGGGTAATGACAAGCTTCAGGGAATGAAATTGCTTGGTGAGGCCACCGGCGTTGGACTTCACGAGATCTCATATATCGGTGACAGCAGTGGCGATGTGCCGGCGCTGAAAAAGGTGAAAATGCCATTTGCTCCAAAAAATGCCCATCAGATCGCAAAAGATCATGGTGTAATGATTCCCTTCGAGACAACTGAAGCCGTGCTGGAAGCTTACGAACGGGTTATCGCATACAACAAGCGTATTGCAGAAAGTGCGGAAGTGGGATCAGACAAAGGGTAAGATTTACCTCGAGTTTTGGTCAGTCAAATACCTGCCGCAGCCGGTGAGCTGAGAGTTTAAACCTTTCTGAACCGAAACGGTATGTGTGAATTGAAATCCGCTCATAGAGTCCTTACATGGTGTACTCTGAGATGTGATGATATAATTTTCGTCAATGTCTGCGTGCCAGATCATGGTGCCGTTTTCACTATTTGTTTGAGAGATAGTTCCTGATTCCTCCATTTCGGGTGTTTGGAAGATGACATCTCCATTTTGATTGATTCGTACACTCCAAAAAGGCTCGTTGCCTGAAGCCGTTAAAAGAACTCCCTCTTGGCGCAGCTGCTGGTGTCTGTTCAGGATGGATGTCATTTCTAAATCTTTGTTCAATATATACATCTCGGCTGTTGGCCCGCTGACCCGATTCATCTCTTGATCGAGCATTGTAATCGAGTCACCATCATAGAGAAAAGTACTGATAGATTCACCATCGGCTGAGGTCAACGAAAGTGAGTCACTGCTCACAGACCAAGTGCCTGATGCCACAAATGGCTCCGGGTTTCGATCCATATACGTTCTGAACTCTGTAAATTGATCCTCTTCAAGATAGAGCCGGTACTCAATAGCAGGACAATCGGCACAGGGGATAACTCCGGAATAGGAGGCCGGAAGTTCCATGGCTGATTCTACACTTTGCTGATTCTTATCCATTTGATTGCAGGCACTGGTAATTCTGAATGATACGAACAGTACAATCAACACAAGAAGGGTGATATTTATAACTTTATTACTCATCAGACAAGGTTACTGAACTCTTTATTGAAGCTGAAAACTCGATGTATTACATCAGGTTGTTGGTTTTATCGATTGATTCATCCGCCATTTGTTGATGGTAGCTCTCCAGTTTTTCGGCCAGATCACTGTCGGTCATTCCCAACATACGAATGGCAAGCAGTCCCGCATTTTTTGCCTTACCGATTGCGACGGTTGCCACGGGTACACCATTCGGCATCTGAACAATAGAGTAGAGGCTGTCGAGTCCACCCAGGGCAGTTGTCTGCACGGGAACGCCTATAACGGGTAGGGTTGTGTATGATGCGAGCATGCCCGGCAGATGAGCGGCGCCACCGGCACCCGCTATAATAATCTTTAATCCTCGTTCACGGGCAGTTATGCCATACTCGGCCATCACATCGGGAGTTCTATGGGCAGATACAACCTGCTTTTCGTACGGCACGTTAAACTCATCGAGAATAGATGTTGCCTGTTTCATGGTGGGCCAGTCGCTGTCGCTGCCCATTACTACACCTACAATTGGTTTATTCGGCATTTTGAATTCGGTTTTTCGCGTTTTGTAATTGAGATACTAAAATTGATTGCAGACAATCGGCTATACTCTTAAAACTGACTTCAGGCCTGAATCTGAATAAGGAAGAAGATACAATTATTGGCTGTTAATGGTAAAACACCACTGCAATCAATTTATGCCGGGTTCTGGCTTTTTTCTGTTTAACTGAAATTCAAGGAACAGTTCAGTGAAATTAATATAGAAGTGGTTATGGAATCATAGAAACTATTAATCCCGGGGTTTTAAATAAGACGTTAACCTAAGGACCACATCAAAGGGTAATTTATCATGATAAATAAAAAATCTGCATCGGCTGCTTCAAACAGTTCGCACTCCAATTTTCTAAGTAATGCCGTTACAATTAAAGGAACTTTTAAGTCAGACCAGGATGCAATCATTGCCGGAACTATTGAAGGAGATGTTCATGTGAAGGGTCTATTGAAGCTGGAAGCTAACGGTGTTCTGAAAGGTAAACTGTTTGCCACAAACGCAGATATTGCCGGAAAAATTGATGGTGAAGTACGATGTGAAGACAAAGCCATATTGAGAAAAACTGCACAGATTAAAGCAGATCTCCACGCAAAATCCCTCCAGGTAGAAGCCGACGCCGTTATCGACGGACAGATTCATATGACTCAGAATGTGTTGGTGCCTAAGAAGAAGTAAGGGGAGTGGTTTAGGGTTTGATGGAATGCTCTATGTAGGGTCATCCTGACGAATGTCAGGATCTCCTAACTCAGCAATGAAATGGGAGATGCTGATCGTCATCAGCATGACTTTAGGCGATATCCTGAACATTTATCACCTCCACATAGACAACTCCCACACCCCTCATTCGATAAATTCAATTGAATATCTCACCAATATTGTTTAATATTAAACTAAATAATAAAACAAGATATTAAATCATGGAATTAGGTATTTATACATTTGTTGAGAACACTCCGCTGGCAGAAACGGGGAAGGCCTTGAGTCCGGCGGACCGGCTTGAAATTTTGATGCAAGAGGCTGAGATGGCCGATGGTCTTGGGCTTGATGTGTTCGCGATTGGGGAGCATCACAGGGAGGAGTATGTGTCATCAGCGCCGTCTGTTATTTTAGGCGCGATTGCTTCTCGAACAAACAACATTAAACTCTCAAGTGCTGTAACGGTATTGGGTTCTGAAGAGCCCGTTCGGGTATTTCAGCACTATTCAACGCTGGATCTGCTATCGAAGGGGAGAGCTGAGATTATGGTGGGGCGTGGATCGTTCGTCGAATCATTTCCGCTTTTTGGTTATGATCTTCAAAATTATGAAGAGCTTTTTGAGGAGAAACTGCAACAGCTTCTTGCAATTCGTGACAATGAAATTCTGAACTGGGAAGGTAAGCACACCCCTAATGTGGAGGGACGAGGTGTTTACCCGCGTCCATATCAAAAGAAAATGCCGATCTGGAGAGCAGTGGGTGGAACACCAAAATCAGCATATCAGGCCGGGGCGCTTGGATTGCCGATGGCGATCGCCATCATTGGTGGATATCCCGAACAGTTTAAGCCGATGGCTGATATTCACAAGAGAGGAGCACAGGATGCAGGTGTTGAGGAGCAACCGATCAGCATAAACTCCCATGGATTTATAGCCGAAACCCGCGAAGAGGCGATGAACATCGCATTTCCTGCATTTAAAACTCAGATGGACAAGATTGGGCAGGAACGCGGCTGGTCACCAATGACCCGCGAGCAGTTTGAAGCATCGTGTGAATTAAGAGGAGCTAATGCGGTGGGAAGCCCGCAGGATATCATCGATAAAATTCTCTACCAGCACAAGATCTTTGGACATAGTCGATTTCTGCTGCAAATGAGCGTTGGAAGTATTCCCCATAAAGATCTTATCCGTTCTGTGGAACTCTTTGCCAAAGAGGTAGCTCCGGCTGTGAGGGAAGAGCTGATGGTAGCTCAGTAGATTTGGGTGAACTCAGCTGTGTGTGCTGTAGGTGGGAATTGTATGAAAATATATTATGCC
>SKGY01000116.1 GCA_007117235.1 Balneolaceae bacterium | reverse complement strand
AAGTATCCAGAGTACTATATGATAAAAGAGTAATTGCTCTTGACCTCGCCGCTCTTGTTGCCGGTACTAAATATCGTGGTCAGTTCGAGGAGCGGATGAAAGCCGTCATGAGTGAACTGGAAAAAACTGAAAACGTCATACTATTTATTGATGAGCTGCACACCATAGTAGGCGCAGGTGGAGCAAGTGGCTCACTTGATGCATCCAACATGCTGAAACCGGCTCTTGCTCGTGGTGAAGTTCAGGCTATTGGCGCAACCACACTTAACGAATACAGACAGTTTATTGAAAAGGATGGTGCGCTCGAAAGACGTTTTCAAAAAATCATGGTTGAACCGACATCTGTCGATGAAACCCGTGAAATCCTGAATCAAATTAAAGGTAAGTATGAAAAGCATCACAGTGTTAGATATACTGATGAAGCCATTGAAGCGTGTGTTAAGCTGACAGATCGTTACGTTACTGATCACTTCCTCCCGGATAAGGCAATTGATGCGCTTGACGAAGTTGGGGCCCGTGTTCACTTATCAAATATTACTGTACCGGATCATATTTTAAGTCTGGAACAGGAAATAGAGAAGACCAGCAACGAAAAGAATACAATGGTGAAGAAGCAGCGGTTTGAAGAAGCTGCAAGATTGCGCGACACCGAAAAACGTTTGATGGAAGATTTAGAGCAGGCCCAGAAAGAGTGGGAAAAAGAATCAGAACACATCGTCTTTGATGTTGATGAAGAAGATGTAGCAACAGTTGTGGCGATGATGAGTGGTGTTCCTGTTAACAAAATCAGCCAGAAAGAAGGACAAAAACTTCTTAAGATGCGCGATGAGCTTGGTAAAAAAGTGATTGGCCAGGATGAAGCAATAGTAAAGCTAACTAAAGCCATCCAGAGAACCCGAGCCGGACTTAAAGACCCCGCCCGACCTATCGGTTCATTTATCTTTTTAGGTCCAACAGGAGTTGGGAAAACCGAGATGGCTAAAGTATTGGCAAAATATCTTTTCGATAAAGAGGAAGCTTTGATTCGAATTGACATGAGTGAATACATGGAAAAATTCAGTGTATCACGTCTCGTTGGAGCTCCTCCGGGATATGTTGGTTATGAAGAAGGCGGAATTCTTACAGAAAAAGTACGGCGTAAGCCATACAGTGTTGTTCTTCTGGATGAAATAGAAAAAGCTCACCCTGATGTTTTCAATATTTTATTACAGGTTCTTGACGACGGTATTTTAACAGACAGCCTTGGAAGAAAGGTTGATTTCAGAAATACTATTATCATTATGACATCCAACATTGGAGCCCGTGATATTAGGAATATGGGTAAAGGAATCGGATTCTCATCAAGCGGTGAATCATTTGATTATGCCCAAATGAAATCAACTATTCAGGATGCACTTAAAAAAGTATTTAATCCCGAATTCTTGAACAGAATAGATGATGTACTGACATTCAGACCTCTTGAAAAAGAAGATATCTTCAAGATTATTGATATTCTCGCTGAAGAACTCTTTGGTCGAATCAAAAACATCGGATACGAACTTGAACTCACCAAAGGAGCGAAAGATTTTATATCTGAGAAAGGGTTTGATCCAAAATTTGGTGCAAGACCTCTTCGAAGAGCGATTCAAAAATACGTTGAAGATCCGCTTGCAGAAGAGCTACTCGGTGTTGAGCGACCCGAAGGTTCAATCGTAAAGATCAAAATGAATAAGTCGAGAGACGGCCTGGCATTTGATTGGACTGAACCCGAAGGAGTGTCGAAGGAAGAAAGCTCAAATTCTGAATCAGAATCTGAACAAGAAGCTAAAGCTTAATGAAAAGGCCTCCAATGGAGGCCTTTTTTATTTTAAAACGATGTTCTCAAGTCAAGCGATTTATTTAAGCCTGTGAGATTGTACCGATTAGTCCCAGTCTTTTCTAGTGACAAACTCTGAAGATCTCTTGCTGATATTGTAAAGTTGATATCACTTCTAGCAATCTGCCGTTTTGTTACATGAATTGCGGTGATCATACCCTCACTAATTGCCCCATTTGAACTTCGACCGTTCAAAACGATTATCACCTCATCCTGAGGCATATAGCTTGCGTAAAGAACGGGATTTCTTGAAGTCGAACTTCCAATTGTTTCCCCACTAATCGTGTTATGAACCTGAACTCTCCCACTCGAGTAGTTAGTCAGAAACTCGCCACCATTACTTACAGACAATCCCAATTGTCCTTCAGCCAGTTCGACTGAAAAGAGTTCATTTCCAAAGCGATCGAACAGATATCCATAATTATTGCCTGAACCGGATGTTAAAAGTGTAATAAATGAACCATCCTCACTCACTTTTAAATCAAGAATTTCACGATTATCAGATCTGAAAAATTCCTGTCGGTTTTGTTCATCGAAAACTATTGTTGCTCGCGACCCTCTCCCATTGCTATATACAATTAATGGATTGTAGAGAACTACTGTTTTGCCATGTGCATCAGACGAGAGCATTGAAGTTCGCTCTCCTCCTGTGCTTTGCGAGCTGTTTGATACCGAGAATAACGATTCTCCTTTCGGATTAAGAAATGAGAAGTTCGCAACATTATCTCTTAAAATCATTTTACCGGTTTCATATGAATAGACTTTTATCGTTTCGTCCGATTGCTGAAAAAACTCAAGCTCACTCTCAAAAAGCTTATTTCCTGAGTAATCAAACCCATGCAGCTTAATGCCGGTACCGGACTCAATAACTCCAATTTTTTCACCACCTGATGATGCTGCCCAGCTTATTACCTGACTTACAGACTGCCCTGCAAATAACAATTGGTTACCGGAGACCTGAACTGCTCCTTCGCTAAGAGAATACTCTGAGTTAGTTAACGACTCATGGCCACTTGCAGCATTAACCGATACAGACTGACCAAGAAGCTGAGCAGGAATGAGTAGTAACAAAAAGATAATAACTGAATACTTCATCGAATGGAATTGAAATGTTTTATATTTACGCCCCTAAAGAACGATAATTTATATGTGAAATGCATACATGGTTTACTCCGTAATTGTTCCTGTTTATAACAGACCTGATGAAATAGATGAGCTCCTGGAAAGCCTGACACAACAGAGTTTCAAAGATTTTGAGGTCATCATAGTTGAAGATGGCTCAGAAGAGCGATGTGAAGAAATTGTCAAAAATTACCACAATAGACTCTCTATACGTTATTATTACAAAGAGAATAGTGGACAGGGATTTTCTCGTAATTATGGTTTTGAAAAAGCTAACGGTGATTACTATGTAGTTTTTGACTCCGACTGTCTTATTCCTCCTGATTATTTTGAGAAAGTAAATCAATTCCTAGCCTCCAACCCAGTTGATTGCTGGGGAGGCCCTGATAAAGCTCACCCCTCATTTACTAATGTTCAAAAAGCGATCAGTTACAGTATGACATCTTTTTTGACAACAGGAGGCATTCGCGGTAGAAAAAAGCATCTAGGCACCTTTCATCCAAGAAGTTTCAATATGGGCATTTCAAAAGAGGTATTTGAGAAAACGGGTGGATATAAAATCACCAGAATGGGTGAAGACATAGAGTTCAGTATTCGAATATTAGAAAATGGTTTCACATCTGTTCTAATTCCTGATGCTTATGTTTATCACAAACGGCGCACAGATTTAAAACAGTTCTACAAACAGCTTCACTTTTTT
>SKGY01000260.1 GCA_007117235.1 Balneolaceae bacterium | reverse complement strand
TTTAATATGAACAAAGAAATAAACTATGTTTAGTGTTTAATAGGTTTTATTTTGTTGGCTTACAGTAATTATCGGGCCAAAAATATCAGAGTGAATATAAGCATTGATTTATAGAGTTCGTTATTTAGCTACCTATTAAGAACATCGAACATGAAAAGGGATACACTTATCATCATTCCGACTTTTAATGAGTCGCATAATGTCTCCAGACTGATTGACAGACTGCTGAGTTTAGAGATAGAAGTGGATCTGTTGTTTGTTGATGATGGTTCACCTGATGGAACTGCTGATATTATAAAATCAAAACAGGTTGAGTATACCGATCGAATACATCTTATTGAGAGAGAAGGGAAACTGGGATTGGGTACGGCTTATGTTCGAGGTTTTAAATATGCGCTTGAGCATCACTACCAGTTTATTTGTGAAATGGATGCTGATTTTTCTCACAATCCAGATGATATTCCAAGTCTTGTTAAACCAGTGATGGATGGTGAAGCAGATGTGGCTGTTGGTTCACGCTACTCAAAAGGGATAAGTATAGTTAACTGGCCTTTAAGCAGACTCATTCTCTCCTATGGCGCCAATTTATACGCCCGATTTATTACAGGCATTCCAATCAAAGATACAACGGCAGGTTTCAAGTGTATTCACAGAAAAGTGCTTGAAAATATAGAACTGGATAAGATTCGTTCAAACGGCTACGCGTTTCAAATTGAGATTCATTTCAGGGCATGGAAAGCCGGGTATAGGTTGAAAGAAGTTTCCATCATTTTCAGAGAGCGTGAAGAGGGAGTTTCAAAAATGTCTAAAGCAATTGTAAGAGAAGCGGTGTGGAGGGTATGGGCACTAAAATTCAGAAGTATTGTTGGCAAACTTTGATGAAACCATTCTGTAAAAGTATGAGTTTATTTTATAAACCAACTACGCATCGACTACATGTTTTACAAGTACATGTTTTACAAGATTAAAGAGACCAAAACTACAGACCTCAAGTACATCGCTATTCAGGTACTCTATCTTACAACGTTTGGGCTGGCTTCACTTGCGAAATGGCGGCCCATCGGAATACCTGAAGGATTCATTGATCGATTTGGAGAAACATGGCTTGGCACATTACCCGGTGGTTTATTTCTCCCTTATTACACCATTGCTGTTAGTGAAACTTTAATTTTTGCTTTCTTTCTGCTTAGCATTGGTCGGCTTGAGTGGGTGAAATCAAGCGATAAAATGTATTTGAGACTAGGCTTGATCCTCTCTCTGTTTGTCTTTGTAATTTTAGCATTTGGTCTAAGGCTTGTCGGTGATTTCGGTGGAACAGCAAATACATTTTTCTACTTTGGTGTGACGCTGTTTGCCCTTTACATCTGCGAAAAAGATCGTTCTACTTCCCAAATAGAATAGACCCAAACGATACGGCACTCTCCCTTTCAGATTCATCCCACCAATGATAGTTTAACAACTCACCATTTAAATCAGCAAAGCAGTTTAAAAAAGTATATAAAGGCGGGAATCCACATATTCTCGTTTCATCGTAATGTTCAGAAACACTGTTGAGTACACTTTTAGGCTCGCCTTTAACCGCCGAATTAAGAAATTGATTGTCAATTTTTTCTACGTCACTTCTTAATTTTGTTGCCGGCAATGGGTCCCCAAATTTCCTTCCTACGTGAGATAAATCTCCGCTGATCAGATAGAATGTATCTTCATCATCAAGTTGAGAGATCTTTCGGGTAAAGTTTTTAATCTGATTTGACTGTTCTCCTGAATCGTGATAAAACAACTCATCAATTCCTCCAACCAAAATTGGCACTATGTTAAACTGATGTTTCCAGATATGACTCAGAAAAAGGAGATGAATTTCGATACTGTGTTCTATTCGGTGAGCCCGATCCTGTATTGTAAAGCCTGAATGAGTCTCTTCTGCTGCGAGTTTATTGATGTACTCTTTATCGGCAGAAAAGCTTTTGCCCGGAATTTTATACTCTTTACTTGTACCAATAAATGGTTTACTCTGATAGTAATTGCCATAGTACCCCGCGTAGTGAGAAGTGGCAAGAATGACAACCCGTTTGGGTGTCAAATGTTTGATCTTTGAAAACGCTTCTGAATATTGCCTTTCTCCAACTCTAAGATCAATGTGTGGTGCAAAAAGTGCTTTAATATTTTTTGATTTATTGACAGGTGTATCTATGAATAGCTCATTCAAATAGTGACTGATTTGACTAGTATCATTTGGGTAACTCTCTCCGGCCAGAGACGAACGTCGCACATCTGCCTTTTCAAAATCTTTCTCAATTCGGTTAGAAAATACCTGAAAGTGTTTGGTCTCAAGTAACCTATGCTGATCAAGCAGCTGTACAAACTCAAGCAAATTTTCCTCATCTATCGAACCATTTAACAGCTTGATGATTTGAGAAATGGAGTAATTACCGGTAATCAGCGAAAGAACGGGTTCTACTTGTCTGTCTAATGCAAAATTAGGGCTTGCGTATCCCATTGAATCGTGGAAATACAAAAGCTCACGACCATTTTCTTCAATAGGAATTACCTGTAAATCTTTTCTGATAAAGGGAATCAGACTACTTACCGAGTCGAAAAGAAGCGTTTCATTTCTCATTTATCCTGCCCGCGCATTTTCCAGCATTCACACTTCTTTCCATACTTGATACAAATTGGATGCTCAGGCGGTTCAGAAAGCCGTGCCTTGCATGCATTCCTGCCGTGATGAATCATAAGGTGTGAAAGATCAGTCCAGTTTTCCTGAGGGAATAGAGCCATTAAATCACGTTCAATCTTATTCGTATTTTTTTTCTCAGTTGTGAGCCCTAATCGGTTTGAAATTCGTTTTACGTGAGTATCTACAACCACACCATGATTTATCCCAAAGGCATTACCTAACACAACGTTTGCCGTTTTTCGGGCAGCGCCTCGAAGTGTAAGTAGTTCATCCATGGTTTGTGGTACTTCTCCGCTGAACTCCTCCACTATTGTTTGAGACGCCTCTTTGAGTGATAATGCTTTATTTCTGAAAAACCCGGTTGTTCTTACCAACTCTTCCAGCTCTTCAAGTGGTGCCTGCGACATCGCTTCCGGCGTTGGATACGCCTCAAAAAGTGCAGGAGTTACCTTGTTTACACGAACGTCAGTACACTGAGCGCTGAGTATAGTGGCTATAAGAAGTTCAAATGGATTTCTATGATTGAGCTCACAATGCGGATTGGGATAAAACTCGTAGAGTGCTTCCAATATTTCACTTGCACGCTCTTTCTGTTTTTTCGATTTCTTTGGAGTTTTGGCCACTATCTTTTTTTCGAGTTATAGATTTCTGCTAGGTATGAAGTTCGTAAATAAGTGAAGCCTCTTCAAACCGACTCCAACAATAATCATTTGCTACCGATGACCGTTCAGCTTTGGATGGTAGTCATAAAAAGATCACATGAATTGATTCCCATTAATGACTTGAATCTAGTAACTTTTCGCGGCATCAATTAATAACATGTGCAATTAAATGGATAAGAAAAAGATATGGGGTGTAGTTGCTCTTTTCACCTTAATCTACATTCTAAGCTTTGTGGACCGTCAGATCGTAGCGGTGCTTGGCACTCAAATCAGGGACTCTTTATCACTGAGTAATTTTCAGATTGGTCTATTGTACGGTCCTGCTTTCTCATTTATTTACGCTTTCT
>SKGY01000259.1 GCA_007117235.1 Balneolaceae bacterium | reverse complement strand
TTTTCTCTTCCCATGCCTTCATTGCAAGTGGCTGAACTGCATCATACGCAATTTCTCTTGATAAGCCTTTTTCAATTAACATTAGCAAAAGACGCTGTGAGAATACAAGCCCGTGCGTCTTTTCCATATTCTCTTTCATATTTTCAGGGTAGACCATAAGATTCTCTATCACTCCTGAAAACCGATGAAGCATATAGTCTAACAAGATAGTCGCATCAGGTAAAATGATTCGCTCTACAGATGAGTGTGAAATATCGCGCTCGTGCCAAAGTGCGATGTTTTCGTATGCCGAAACCATATACCCTCGAAGTACCCTTGCGCATCCTGTGATATTTTCAGAGCTGATCGGGTTCCTCTTATGCGGCATTGCAGATGATCCTTTCTGCCCTTTTCTAAAAAACTCTTCAGCTTCCCGTAGTTCTGTTCTTTGAAGGTGACGTATTTCAACGGCAATTTTTTCAAGGGTACCACCAATCACAGCCAGTGTTGCCATGTAGTAGGCGTGTCGGTCGCGCTGTAGTGTCTGAGTAGATACAGGAGCAGGTGTCAACCCTAACAGTTCACAAGTAATTTGTTCAACTTCAGGTGGAATATGAGCAAATGTACCAACGGCACCTGAAAGCTTTCCGAACTCTACATCTTTTGAAGCTCTTTCGAACCGATCGATATTTCTCTGCATTTCAGCGAACCAAAGCGCGCATTTCAAACCAAAAGTAGTTGGTTCCGCATGCACACCGTGCGTTCTCCCCATCATTACCGTAAACTTATGCTCATTCGCTTTTTTCTTCAGAGCATCGGAAAATCTCTCCAAACCTTCTTGTAAGAGCTGATTTGCCTGTTTTAAACGTAATCCATTTGCAGTATCAACTACATCAGTTGATGTGAGTCCATAATGAACCCACTTTTTCTCTTCACCCAACGACTCCGAGACCGATCTGGTAAAAGCAACCACATCATGACGAGTCTCTTTCTCGATTTCTTTAATTCTATTTATATCAAATGTGGCATTGTCATAGAGTTTTTGAACGTCTTGGGCAGGTATTTTCCCAATGTTACTCCATGCTTTACACGCTGCTAATTCAACATCTAACCAAGCCTGAAAATGATTCTGTTCGGACCAAATTTCAGACATCTCACTTCTCGAATATCTTTCAATCATAACTGCAAATTACTGTACGGGTATTTTTATGTAAGTGCCGGCTGAGATGATATCATTCATCGACACTTGATTTAAAATTGCCAGCTCATCTGCATCTATGTTCATTGGCAGTTGTGACGGCAATAATTCAGAAAACGGGGTATCTCTTTCAACCTGCGAAACCTGAAGTCTAACTGGTTGAATATTTAATAATCGTTCATCAGTCAGCTCATCAAACGCGCCGGTTACACTGGCAAAAACTGGACTTAAAGCACTAAATTTTGATTCAGTCGTATAATTTATGAAGCGGTAAATTCGACCATCATACTGTACGGCGTAGACATTGATTCCCAATCTGCCGTTCTCATCCTCAAGAACTGCATCGGCTTCATAAGCTTGCCATTTGCCACTACTCTGAGCCTCGCCCTCACTCTGTACTTCAAATCCATCCTGACTTATTAACTGTTCAACAGATTGACGAGGAGTGGCCGACTGTGAATCTATTCGTAGAATCATGACCGCATCACCGTCAGGATTTACGTAAACAAGTTGCGATGGTTGATTAATTGATCTCCAACCCTCGGGTACCGGCAGCTGAAATGCAAGTTCCGGATGAACATATTGTCCGTCTTCAACAAATCCATTTCTCGGGTTTTCGCCATATACCATTCCATCCAGCATTTGCATATATGACTCGGTATTTCTTCTAGTCTGTTCGTATCCCTTCTCTCTCCACTCTTCAGCCATCCTGGGAATATTTTCCTCTCGTTCACCCGGGTTTGGGTGACTTGATAACATATTAGGTATGGATTGACCCGACCTCTCTGACATTCTCTTAAGGCTTGTGAAAAATGCGGCTCCCTCTTCTGATGCATAATCAGAGAGCGCTGCGTATTCAACCCCAAGTCGATCAGACTCTCTCTCAGCATCTCGGCTGTAGCTTAGGAAAAGAAATTGTGCAGCCTGACTACTAACGTTCAAAATAGTCTCTCCCGGTAACCCCAAAAGCTCCTGTCCCAGTATCGCCCCACCAATAATAGCAACTTGACCTAACGTTTGCTGAAGACCTCGCTGAGATGCATGTCGTGCAGCAACATGGCCGATTTCATGCCCCTGAACAACTGCAAGCTGTGCATCATTATTTAAGTGAGCCAGCAGACCCCGGGTGACGTAAATGTACCCACCGGGAAGGGCGAATGCATTTACAACCGGGCTATCCAATACCCTGAATGTAAACTCAGTATTTCTATACATATCCTGTGCGCCTTCTCTTCTCATATGGCTTGCTTCGAGGATCTCTTTACTCAGATTATAAACATATTCATCAACGGCAGGGTCGTCATATAAACCGTACTCAGCTACCAGTTCTCTGTCAACGTCTCGGCCAATTTGAACTTCCTGCTCCCATGAATATGCATATGCTCGCTTTTGTCCTGTAATTGGACTCTCCTGTAGTGCACATGATGATGCAAACACCAGAAATGAGATAAGTAAAATCGATTGAGAAAATAATTTTTTCATAACTCTGATTTATTTATTGGATGCTTAAAAGATACAATTTATGATCGGTATTAGTCAGCGGATTTTTCATTCATCAGAATTAAATCCTCTTTTAAATTCAGATTGCTCAACAGATTTATAAAGTGAATATAGATAACGATCATCGCGTAAGAATCGAGAGCACAATATCTTTTCAATAGTGTTGGAACCTCAGAGAGCTCCCTCTTACTCAACAAATTACTCTTAAGTAATATGTATGCATTCATCGCAACTGCCCCATCATCAATCGTGTCGTAATTTTCCATTTGAATCGCTTTATAAGGATCAGGTTTGTCTTCTCCAGAATTAGAACCAAAAAAATCAATATTTAAGTCATGTATTTTCACATGACTAACTTTCCGGTCTGTTTTTTGACGCTCAATCTGAAGCACGGCCGTTAAAATTTGCTTGAGGCCCAGTCCGCCTTCTAAAAACTCATTGTAGTAAAAATCACGTACAACTTGGCTCAAATCAAGAAATCTAAGATCGTCTTGAGATTCGCCTTTAATAAGACGTTTCAATGTTTGAATTTCATTTTCATACACCATCGAATTTCGATTCCATCCGGTGAGAATCTGACTTAAAGCTCTCTGCTCAAATTGTGAATATTGTACAATTGTCCCAGGAGTGATATCGGGTATTTCGCTTAGCTTACCGATGAAATCAATGTGAGGGTGACCGGATTTAAAATCACTGTCAAGCCACTCTGAATGTGTTATTTTTCCATTTTCATGCATTGTATGGCAAGAAAACTGAAAATAGACAGGGGCATACGGCCCATCACCACGCTGCATGGGGATTGCATATGTCGCGGCTTCAAAGTCTAAAAAATGAAGGGGAAATTGGAGATCTTTCAGTCTCTTCATGCCGGGCTTTATCCACAGTTTTGGCACAGGATCACCTTTTGCTTTCAACAGCTGGAGTATTCGCCTCTGTTGAATTGTGATATTTGGACCGCCATGTTTACTGATAAAGTCAAACGTAGAAAACTGATCTGAAAATGGAACCTGTTC
>SKGY01000226.1 GCA_007117235.1 Balneolaceae bacterium | reverse complement strand
TCATATAAAGTGAAAAATTATAAAAAAAGCCATGATTGAGAGTAACATTAGAAATGAAATAGAAGAACAGATTGAAAAGTATCTGGGAGGAGAATTGTCTGCAAATGAAATTGATGAGTTGTGGACAGAGCTAATACAAGATGATTATTACTACGATTATCTTAAAACAGCAGCGAGCCTAAAGGGCTTGTCTGAGAAAAAACGAAATAGAAGTAACATCCTGAATATGGGTGGGGTCAAACAGGCTTATCTAGCCGCCGCAGTAGTAATAATTGCAGCTACACTCGTATTATTCAACATTGGTCAGGATTTTAGTGCCGATAGTGTAAGTCCGGTATATTCAATAGAGCTTGATTATTATAGGTCTGCTGAGGGTATGGTGCTTGAAAATGAATTCAACGAGTTATTAATCAGCGCGATTTCTGCTGCTAACAGAGGCGAAGTAAATTCTGCGATCAGTATTATCGAAGATAGGCTTGAGCAAGTTTCAGAGCCAGCTGCACGACAAGAGCTGTTTGTTACAGCCGGTTCTATCTTATACAATTCCGGAAATTATTCACAAGCTGTTCTGAAATTTGAGGAAGGTATTGCAAATCAATCTGATGATGTTCTTTTAGTGGAAAGAAATTACTGGTACTTGGGTAATACCTATTTTCAATTAAATCGTATTGATGAAGCTAAATCAGCTTTGGAAAATGCCTACAATATGAATGGTGCTTATAGCAGAATCGCAGAGAGTTATCTCAAAGCTTTATCAGAATAGAGTTTACAGAGAATTTTTTCTAAACATCACTAAGCCCGCAATTAACAAGAGAGCGAGGATAGTAGTTGTACCGGCATTGCGTTCACTTTGAAGTAAAGGTTTGTTATCTCCATTAAGAATGTATGATCCCCAGTAATGTGGATTAGCATTCTTTGTTTTTATAAAGTCAATTTTTGCCAGTTGTAATGATTTTGACTTAGTCTCACCTTGATTTAAATAATTGTAGAATAGTTCAGCAAAATCTGCAGCAAATTGGTCATTAACAGACCATGCATTCAATACTAAGCTTTGAACACCAGCATATCTGAGTGCACGGTTTATACCCATAATTCCGCTTCCCTGCAGGTATCTGTCTCCGCCAGATTCACATGAGTTGAGCATAACAAGCTCATTACTCAAATTTAAATTGAATAGTTCATATGCAAAAAGTTGCCCTGAATCATCTGCTGAGTCTGAATAAAAATGAAGTCGTGAAAATAGAGGGTCACTGTCAGAAACTTCGCTGTGTGTTGCCAGGTGTAAAATTTTTGAATTACCGGCCACTTCTCGAAATGTTTGAGTGGTAGCTGATTGGTTTGTTAAAGCTATAGAGTTTCCAAATCGATTTAATCCACCCAAAACTGTTTGAACTTCCTGAGGAGCTTTTGGTAGCGAGATTAAATTTCTCTGGGTAAAATCATTGTTGAAGTCGGAGACGCCAAACCCGGTAAAACCATATTCAAATCTTTTTGTGCTTCTATTCGATAAAAACTCTCTTAAACTATTAAGAGTATAAACATCCATTTCTTCAATAAAATAGTGTGCTGAACCATAACTGTGTGGCGAGTCAGGTTTGTTTATTGGTATAACAGCAAGTGGAAGCTGATGGAAATAACCATCGGGAATGAAAATAATGGTACTTATCTCGCTTCTGATTGAATTCAAATCAACCAAATTTCCAATTTCGTAAAGTAATTCAAGATTGGTTCTGCCGGTTATAATAGACGTTGTTGCATCTTTAAAAACAGATTGATCGATATTTTTCTTGTCGATTTTCTCTATGATCAGATCATCTTTATAGATTTTTGACAAATAGTAGTTGTTGTCAATATCTGTGATGTGGAAAAGTACCTGATCACCTTTTAGTTTGTTTTGCAAGGCCCAAATATTTAGAAACCCGCTATCAAGATTCGATGAAGATGACCCTAATAACGCCCTCCTTTGGGCTGATAATGATGCGAGTCGGTTTTGCAGGGCAAGTTGATTTTGGCCTGACGAGGAAAAAATCTGCTTTCTAATTTGGTCCATCTCTTCGGAGAGTCTCTTTTCTTTAACTAACTCCGCTTCGGTCAAGTTTGAAGCTTTAATAAGAGGGTTGTCAATCAGTGATGCATCATTTATTGTTTTTACCCGATCTAAAAGATTAATTGCGTCTTCTTTTTTCCCTGTTTGAATTAGAAAATCCGCATATGACTCAAACAATTCCAAATATTCAGGCTCTATATTCCAGTATCCCGTCTCCTGTTCAGAGGTGTTAACTGCCCGATCAAATACCAGCTCTGATGCTTGTGAGAACTCCCTATTCGCTTCAATATTTTCACCTCGAACTGCGTGTAGTTTGCCTCTTAGTGTTTGAGCTAAAACAAGTTTTGGAAATGTCAGAATAGATGTGTCATAAGCTCTAAGTTCTTTTAGCTTATTTTCTACATCATTGTACTCTTCAAGTTGATGGCTGATGAACGCAAGCTCAATAAGCGCTTCAATGTAGACCAGAGTTTGGCTACTGGCTGCAGCAAGTTCTAAAATATCTTGTCGGATTTGTCTGCTTTCCTCCCACCTCTGCTCACTATTCAAAAGAACTGTACGCTCTGCCATAACTCTGAGTTGTAATCTACTGTCAGCTTCCTCGTCTAAGAGAATTTCAGCATTATCCAGCATTTGATGGGCGGCTGAAATATTATTTAGATAAAGGTGTTCGAACACAGCTTTAGATATTAAAATAGAGACAAGGTCATTGGTAGTCCCATGACTTCGTGCAATTTCCGTTGCCCGGTTTATGTATTGATTAGCTAAATCCCAATTTTGATACTGCCTATAGAAAATGTGGAGGTTTCTATAGATTTCACTTTGTTGATTAAAGTTATCTATGTCTCTGGCTAATTCTAATGCCTTGAGTTGAGTTTCAACATATTTTGTTGCTTCACCTGTTTTGAAATAAACCAGACTCAGGTTGTTGTATAGACTAACTTGAAATGGAGTTGGAAGTGAGTCAAAGTCTGTCATTAATGATTGGAAGACATCTCTTGCTGCTAAATAATTGCCCAACCTATCAAGATAAGCACCATTACTAATTCTAATAGAGTTCAGCCCGTTTTGATCTCCTAAATACTCACTTATTGGTATTGTATGGTTTCGCTGGATATCTAAACTGATATCCAATTGATCCAGGCGATAAAAAGCAAAATCGAGACCCCAGAAAAAATTGCGTACTAGGTTTGAGGTAGGTAGATAGTCGAATTTGTCTAATGGGTCATAAACCAAGCTAATTTGACTAAATTTATTTAACTCATAAAGCGATTTTATAGTCGTTGCCCTTAGTAACTGAAGATTAAAATCACTCATCTCCTGCTGCTCAATACGGGAAAGCCATGCGTTAGAAAAAACCTCAAAAAATCTATTATCAGCAACTCTATTGGTGCCGAGATAGAAAGAGATTAAAAAGTGATGAAATCCAAACTGATCGAGATCTAAATCAAGCATATCGATAGTAGTTCCATCTCTTGCATTCTCGTTAATTGAGTAGAGGCTGTTTCCACTATCTTGATTATAAAAATTGCTAAACAACCTATCTCTTTTTCCTTGATCAGCTTCGAGAAGTAGATTCAGAAGTAAAATTGCTTCATCTTTAAAAGAATCATTGATTGTTAGAAGAGACTCTTTAAATGTATGGTTACTGTTGA
>SKGY01000141.1 GCA_007117235.1 Balneolaceae bacterium | reverse complement strand
GTTAGAAAATAGTCTCTAGCCAAATCATAATTCCTGTTGTCGGCAGCGGTTTCGCCAAGCGTATAATACAACTTAGCCCTCTCTGATCTCGACTGCGGATAGTTTAGCGCTTCATCGAGTCTCGAGATAGCCTGTTCGTACTCACCTCTTGATTTGTATTGATGCGCAACATCTTTCAATAAAATGGCAGATCGGTCACTTAGTGGGAAACCCTTAACAAACCGATCAACATATAGATCAGTACCGGTAGAATCTAACCGCGCCAAAGAACGGGTATAATAGAATAGCGCCATTTCTGACACAGCATCTCCATTCTCTTCGTCGAATACCCGATTGAATTGCTTAGCTGCTTCTGCGTAGAGTCCGCGCTCAAAAAGATCGATTCCTGTTTTAACCGATTGTTGGTATGAGTCTTGTAACTGTTGAGCAGACAAGAAGTGGGGCGATAGAAGCAGTATTACAATAAATTTAAAAAAAAGAGCTTTTCGACTCATGCAGTTATAAAGATAATATCGGTTCGTTGGATTACAGTATAAAATATACCAACTACTTATAAATTGTTCCCGTCCTTTTGCTCATAGAGGATGCTATTTAAACATCTAAATATCTCATCAACTCATCAGCACGATTCGAGTAATCTGTTTGAAGCAGATCGAATCGATTTTCGGTAGTAGTAGTATAGCCGTGGCGCTGCAGCGACGAGATTACTGCAGACGTATCGAGGTGGCTTAATTTTATAGAGATTTGCAACATCATTTCATTATCCGGTGTCTGCTCAACTGTAAGACCCAAAATTTTGGCTCCTTCCATTTCAATCAGATGGACTAATTCTGAGAGAGTGAAGTCTGACTGCATCATCTCAATGATGATAACCGAACCTGATGTGGTTATGTTGAGCATCGTTGAGAATGCCTCTAGCACATTTTTCTTTTCAACAACTCCTACATACTGCTCGTCTCTATTTACAACTGAAATAACCCTGACTTCATGTTGAAGCATTTGTCTGGCTACTTCAAATACGTGCTGTTCCTGGAATACAAAGAGTGAAGGTCTCATCGTGAGAGAAGAGATAGGCATACTTTCATCATCTGCTCCGGCTACATCTTCAAAAAGAATATGACCTACCACTTTACGGGTAGTAGGTTCTACCACAGGAATACTCGATGAGTGCCATGCATCCATTTTAGCCAGCGCTGATGAGATTTCACTATCAGGCTGTAGTGGCGTGAATTCAGTATTTAATATTTTTTTCGCTAACACGGATTCTATTCGCTTATGGGTTCAATATCTGACAGCATACTTTCAAATTTATCTCTGTCAGCTTTGGACGTCGTTCCTTCTACTGTAACATGATTTCCTTCAAAATGTTCTCTGTCAATAACACCAACTTCGTGTAAGTATGCGACTGCCTTATAATGCGACATTGGCACATTGTATGCAAATGGAACATAATCCTCTTCAATAAGCTGTTCTATAACATCATGAAGCTTATTTATGCCAATTCCCCTGAATGCTGAAACAAAAATTGAATCAGGGTACTCTTTTTTCAGTTCGATCAGCTTTTCAGGATCAAGCAGATCTATTTTGTTAAACACCAAAACACTTTTCACGTTATCAATACCCAGCTCGTCAAGTGTACTTTCGACAACCTCAATATAGTCGTCCACAAGCTTGCTGGAAGCATCAACCACGTGTAGCAGTACATCGGCTTCACGCACTTCATCAAGCGTCGATTTGAAGCTCTCAATTAAGTTGTGAGGTAATTTTCTTATAAACCCTACTGTGTCAGACAAAAGTACATTATGGTTTTCAACGTCTAACCTTCGAACTGTGGAGTCGAGCGTAGCAAATAATCTGTCTTCTGCCAGAACATTGGTATCTGTAAGAGTATTCATCAGGGTTGATTTACCAGCGTTTGTGTATCCAACAAGTGCAATTCGAGTCGAGCCTTCACGACCTTTCCGCTGCGTTGTTCGCTGTTTGTCAAGCTTTTCAAGTTTCTCTTTAAGGACTGAAATTCGCTTGCCAATAAGCCTTCTATCCGTCTCAATCTGAGTTTCACCGGGCCCTTTGGTTCCAATACCACCTTTTTGTCGGGAAAGGTGAGTCCAAAGTTTTGTAAGACGTGGCAACAGATATTGCAATTGAGCGAGTTCTACCTGTGTTTTTGCTGCTGATGTTTTAGCTCTGGATGCAAAAATGTCCAAAATAAGTCCGCTTCTATCCAATACCTTGATACCGGCGGTTTTTTCTATGTTACGAACCTGAGTTGCTGATAAATCATCATCGAAAATGAGAATATCAGCATTTAAATCACCTACAACCTGCTTCAACTGATTAAGCTTACCCTTTCCAATATATGTAGTCGGATCTGGGTGTGGTCTGTTCTGTAGAATTTTTTCTACTGTACTTGCACCGGCAGTATCAGCCAGCAAGTCGAGTTCTTCGAGGTGTTCTTCAGCTAGCCATCTTGGAGTATCAACTCCATAGATACCAACGAGGACAGCCCTCTCTTTTTCCAATAAAGGTTTTCTTATCTCTTCTAACAATGTATTATTTGATCTTGAATTGAACTTACTCGAAAGTCTTAATATCGAATGATATATCGGAAATGGGTGTCATAGTTTTTCCAATCTTTAAAGATACGATTTTATCAAACTTAGAGCATTTTCTGTCGGGAACATAGAGTTCTAACCGTATGATCTTACTCCTTCTCGTTTCATTGTAATCGACTCCTCTATAAAGAAAAACGTATTCCATACCTTTTTCAGCAGGTTTTTCAACATAATCATCAATCTGATGCCATGCTATTGTCTGGGAAGGGTCATTAATATTTTTAACAATACCATGATCGGTGATATAAGCTTTTGATGAAAAATAGCTGGATGCAAACCAGCATAAGCCCATCCAGCTATATGAACTAAGAATAGTGTAGTACTGCTCTAACTGAAAATAGAATGATACGGCTGTTACCGCCCCTATAAACAGAACGAAGAGTGTGGAAAAAAGTGGATATCCGTTAAGTTTACCTGACTTCCAGCTTAACCTGATATTTCTCAGTCTCAATGCATTTGCAATTGTATATGCAGCTAAAAATGTTGCTGCAAATGTAAACAGCGCCAAAATCAACACAAATAGGCTATGTATGTCAGTTGTCAGGCTCATGTTAAAGATTCGGCTTTATATGATCTCGAAATAATTGATTCCATCAACAATAATATGATTGCGGCAATAATAAACCAAAACCATATTTCTCTTCCCATTGATGCAGTACCGGCGATGCTTAGTGCACTTTTATCTTCGTTTAGATAGCTTACTGTAACATTACCAAAGTATGGATTAATTATGTTTTCCAACTCCTGATCACCTAACGTATTTAGAGATGATTCCATTGCATTTTGGTTCACTGAAAATAAACTAGATTCGGAGTCTGACTTTACTGTAACCCAACCCGGCCCCCACTCCTCACCGGGATAGGATATAACACTGCCCTGAAACGACTGCCTGATTGTTGGCACAATAGATTCATCATCTTTAATTATTTCAAAACTATCAGAGTTTTGGGTTGATACAGTTTGAAACTCTGATCCAAGGAAATGCACATTCAATCTGGAATCTTCACCCTGAGCCAAATACTCAACAGTTCGAAAAAAGAATGGAGCAAAAAATGGTTTAATGGGGAAGTTTGACCACCCTGGATCAGCTCCAAAAGCTGAAAATATGATTCGCCCGGTACCAACTC
>SKGY01000169.1 GCA_007117235.1 Balneolaceae bacterium | reverse complement strand
GGCACCGGATGAATATGATGGCGCTGAAAAACCCCAATCTTCGGTGATATCCTCAAATCTGCTATTTCCCAAATTCTTGAACATGTAGTTTGCAACGTGAATCAATGGCATTCGCTCGATCAACTCATATTGCTTAGCATTTAATTCATCACCGCTGTACTGCTGTCTCAGCCTTTGAATTGCACCTACATAATCCAGATCGTTTGGACGCCTCGGCATACCGTTAGTTATAAATAGATCCTGATATCCGCTGTTATCAAAGTCTGCAAACAGTGACGCCCAGCTCCAGTCAGTTCTTGCTATGCCGGTACTGAACGCTATTTCGCTGAACAGTGGCAATCCATCCGGACCATAACCTGCATTAATTTGGAGTGTATTCCGATTGTTTTTTTCACCAAACCCGAAGTCTTTTTTAGCATCATAAATCTGTTTTAAATCAGGACCAACAGAACTGATGAAGGAGAAATGATCTTCTGCCATCATATCCAGTGAAATAACATCAGCCCTGCCGTTGTTGTTTATGTCTGCAATGTCATTGCCCATCGAAGAGTTACTTGTGTGGCCAAACATATCGTAAACTCTTTCAGAAAATGTACCGTCACCATTGTTGATGTAGAAGTAATCATCCTCATGAAAATCATTTCCAACATAGATATCCGGATATCCATTTTGTGTGATGTCTGAGATAGCCAATCCTAAACCATAACCTAATGCGCTGCTGATAATACCCGCCTCTTCAGTCACATCCGTGAAAAAATCGCCATCATTTCTGAAAAGTCTGTCGCCTGCTTTCGGATCAACACGAGTACGTAAACTCTCTACAGGGCCATATGTATTTTCGCTGTGAAAAGAGTGATTCAGCAAAAAGAGATCTAATCTCCCGTTGTTGTTGTAATCGAAAAAAGCGGCTTGTGTGGAGTACCCCTCAAAATCGAGACCGTAGTCAGCTGCCCGTTCTGTAAATGTGTTGTCTCCATTGTTGATGTAGAGAAGGTTAGCTCCGGACTTGTTCAGATAATTCACACGACTCACATAAATATCCAGGAAACCATTACCCGTAATATCAGCCATTGATACTCCGGTAGTCCAGCTGTTTTCATCATGAACAATCCCGGCACTTTCGGTGATATCCTCGAATTCAAAATCCCCTCTGTTCAAGTAAATACGATCAGAAACCATATTACCTGTGAAATATAGATCTGGCAAACCATTGTTATTGATGTCGCCTACTGCTATCCCTCCTCCATCATAGAAATAAAGATAGTTCTGAATGTTAAATTCAGGCGTGTTTTCTACTGTGTTTGTAAAGTGGATATTCGTTTGAGAAGGCGAAAGCTTTTTAAACGGGGTATCAGGAGTTGAAGAGCATCCGGCAACAATAAATAGAGAGATAATGAGAAAGTGTAGTCTGTAATACCTCATAAAGACGTTAGGTAAATACTGCAAATAAGGGATTGTTCACGTTTATAGCCTTGATTTAAGATATTATAGAAAGCTTAGCCATCCAATATTAGTTTCCTCATAATTTGAATTTAATAAGTCTTCCTAAATCCAAAACGCTATTGAGATACTAAACAAAAGTATACCAATGAAATAGAGAGTTAACATCAGCGACTCTTTTTTTCTGAACTCTACCGGTGCAAGCTCTAATACTTTGACCTCCCTTTCAGATGCTTCGATGAATGTTGTGTAGATGTAAGCAACAAAAACTGTGACTAAAAACCCTGTCAGATTCCACCAGAACCAGAAAATGAAATCTTCAGCGAATAACCAGAGCATCATATTAAATATCACTCCTGCAAAAATACCAACGTTGATTCCCTTTTCTGAAATTGATTTTGTAAGCACAGCAATCATAAATGTTGCAATGATAGGTCCATAGAAAAGTGATCCTATTTTATTTATTGCTTCAATCACAGTTGGGGCAATATTACCGGCCGAGAATGCCAAAAGCACACAAATTACTCCCCAGACAACAGTGTATCTTTTTGATAGTTTAAACTGTTCATCTGATGACACCTCTCGTTTTCTTGAAGGGAGAACAAAATCCTGCACAGTTGCCGCACTTAGTGAGTTTAATGCAGAATCCAACGATGACATTGCGGCAGCAAGTATAGCAGCAACAAGTAACCCGATTAATCCATGAGGCAAGTATTCAACGATAAATACCGGCACCATGTAGTCTGATTGTCCCTCAGGAATTGCTTCAAGAAATCCGGGAGTCATCATTGCAAACGTACCAATTAAAAGCCCCATTATGCAGTATAATAGTACCGTTGGAAAACGGGCAAAACCATTGAAAAGAAGTGCTTTCCTCACGTTATCCATATCCTTGCTGGATAGAATTCTCTGAGCCTGACTTTGATCACACCCATAGTATGCTGTGTAGAGGAAAAAACCGCCAAGTACCATGGGCCAGAACCCAAACTCTTCACCGTCACCTATTCCTGAATTTGAAAAGTTAACTGCATCAAGCCTGTCTCTGTCTAGGTTCTCCATAAACATTTCCCAACCACCAATCAGGTCGAAAGCAATGTATGAACAGAGAATAAATCCGAGAAACAGTATGCCCATTTGGATGACATCTGATATTACGATGGCTTTCATCCCGCCCATATAATCGTATATAAGTGCCACAACACCTGTTATAAGAATGTTGATCCACAAGGGTATTCCAAATACCGCTTCCAGTACAATCGCAACAGCATACACAGTAATTCCGGCTGCAAAAGCACGGCTAAACTGGAAAACACCACTTAAAATCTTTGTTGTGCTGGTACCAAAACGATTTCCGAGAAATGAATAAATACTTATGATTCCCGATTTATATAGAGGAGGAAAAATAAAGATGATCAGGAAAATCATCGCGATGGGTACTGCAAATTCATAAGTGAGCCACTGCAATCCTCCACCCTGTCGCAAGCCCACAAAAGCCGGTGCAGAAATAAAGCTGACAGCACCCAATTGAGTTGCCATGGTTGACAAGCCAACCTGCCACCATTTAAAATTTTTACTCCCTAAATAGTAATCTTCTGTAGTGCTTTGCCCTTTGCTCAAATAGTAGCTGAGACCTATCAAACCTGCAGCATAGACAGCGACCACCGTCCAGTCAATAAAGTTCATATAAATTAATTAGTGCCCTGTACCCAGTTTAACAGGCACAATATGATATCTTCAGATCAATAATAAAAATTGCACTAAAAAATTTTAACCGTTCTATTTGATTAGCATCATTTTTTGAACCACAGACGTGTTACCGCTTACCAGCCTTGCTATATAAATACCGCTTGCAAGCTCTTCGGCATTAAAAGTAACCGTGAAATTTCCTCTAACATGAGAAGGGTCATCAACCAATGTTGTAATTTTACGCCCTAAAACGTCAAAAACTTCCAGTGTTACGGGTGCTTGTTCGGGTACAGTATATTTTAAACTGGTTGAAGGATTAAACGGATTCGGAAAATTTGGCTCTAGTACAAATGTATCTGGCAACGTAGCAAAATCAGATTCTCCTACTTTAAAGAACACGTTCTCTTCAGCCGGTTCAACAAACTGGGATGTGAAAATTTTCAATTCACCTGGAGCAAGGCTAAAATCTATAGTTAATTCTGACCCAACTTCAAGAGTTGTCCCTTTCACAAATTCATACCAATCACCTTCAGAGGTGAACGTACCCGTCGCGTTGTTAAAGGTTACTCCAAAGTTACCTATGATTAGAACATCCATCTCATCATGCTCGAGACGAATCCACTTCACTTCACCATT
>SKGY01000261.1 GCA_007117235.1 Balneolaceae bacterium | reverse complement strand
TTCCAGAAGTCACTCGCTTCTTGGGAAAGAATTGACGAAGTGATGAAGGAGCCAATAGATATTATCGAAAAAGAGAACGGGTTTGTTCCAGAGAACTTCAAAGGAGATGTTGAATTTAAAGATGTAGGTTTTAAATATCCGGGTTCTGATGAGTTCGCTATAAAAGGTCTTAATTTCAAAATCGCAGCCGGCTCAAAAGTTGCTTTCGTGGGCAGAACCGGGTCAGGAAAAACTTCCCTGGTCAATTTAATACCCAGGCTGTTTGATACTACAAATGGGGATATATTGGTAGACGGAGTATCAGTTAAGAAATGGAATCTGTCAGAGTTGAGACGAAATATCGGCTATGTGCCACAGGAAACATTCTTATTTTCAACTACTATCAAAGAGAATATCGCATTTGGTGTGGATAATGCAACAGATGAAGAAATTGAACAAGCTGCCCAAAATGCTCAGGTTCTCGACAATATTTTGGAATTTGAGAAAAAATTCGAGACAATGGTAGGTGAAAGGGGTATAACCTTATCGGGTGGACAAAAACAAAGAACGGCTATTGCCAGAGCGCTTATTAAAAATCCGGGAATTCTTATATTTGACGATTCATTAAGCGCAGTAGATACGAAAACGGAAGACGCAATTTTAGACTATTTAAACAATACCCTTGAAGATCGAACAACAATCATGATCTCTCACAGGATATCAACGGTTAAAAACGCCGACACAATTTTTTATATTGAAGAAGGTTCCATTATTGAACAAGGTTCTCATGAACAGTTACTTCAAAAAGAAGGACTGTATTCTCGAATGTATCAAAAACAACTACTCGAACAAGAATTAGCTCAAATTTAACTTAAAATAAATCGGGTGCTTTTTGTTTGAAAGGCAAAAACACCACAAAACGTAGCGGGAGAAACTATGATTATTGTACCATTAGGAGTTGCATCAGCAACACCAACAGCAACACGGCATTTATCTTCAGTTGCCGTCTGGCGCGAAGGTGATGTACATCTATTTGATTGCGGTGAAAATGCTCAAATGAGAATGTTGCAAGCCGGACTAAAACGGTCAAAAATTGAAAACATATTCATCTCACACTTCGATGTTGACCACTTTTCAGGACTTATCGGTTTGATTTCAACACTTCAGCTTCAGCGAAGAGATAAAACGCTGACTATTGTTGGACCAAAAGGAATAAAGGAGTACGTAGAGTGGAACTTGAAATTCGCGGGTGTGGATCTTAACTACGATCTAAATTTCAAAGAAGTAGAAGAAGGCTTCGAGGAAGAGCGCGTCGTTGATCATGATGAATATTATGTTGAAGCGCGACCTTTAAACCATACTAAATTCTGTATTGGATATCGGTTTCAGGAGAAAGATAGTCCCGGAAAAGTAGATGCTGAGAAGGCTGAAAAGATGGGAATCACTAAAGATGAGCAATTCAAAGCGCTCAAAGCAGGCGAGGATGTAGAGCTTGAAGATGGGACTATCATAAAGTCTTATGATATTGTAGGACATCCGCGACCGGGTGACAGTTTTGCCTATATAACAGATACGAAGTATTGTCCAAACTCTGTTAAGCTGGCAATGAATACCAACATCCTTTACCACGAGGCTACGTTTAGTGAAAGTTTAGCAGATAAAGCCGCTGAAACCGGGCATTCCACTTCGGCTGATGCAGCACGAGTTGCCAATGAAGCTCAGACTAAACTGTTGGTGATTAGCCATTTTTCTGCTAGATATACAAACCCGTTTGTACTTCTTCGTGAAGCCAGGGCTAAATTTTTCCCGGCCTGGTTAGCTACAGAGTTGAGACCAATCTACACTGATCCGTCTCAAGAAAAAGGCATCGTTAAACAAAAAGTTTATCTCAAAGAGATAGACGAAAGCAAAGGTTCTTCTGATTCTAGAGATAAGCGTTCTGATGATAAAAAACGATTCAGAAAAAGACGAAGCTCAGACAGTTCATCCCGTGGATCAAGCAATAGAGGAAGAACCCGCAGAGATAGCAGTGATAATGAACGTCGTAAGCGTCGAACAAAGGCTCCTCAGTCACGGGAAAATGAGGGTCGCGACAATAGAGACCAGGGAACGTCAAGGCCACCTAAACACATTACTCCAAGGACACCTTTCGATGACTTCGACCGATTCTAAAATCGACATTTAAATTGAAAACTAAGAACGATTCTAAAGCCGTCGATTCTGTATTGATTCGACGGCTTTATTACTTTTTTAAACCTTATAAGTGGTGGGCGATACTTGCAATCGTACTCACTCTGTCTGCTGCATTTTTAGGCACCATCAGGCCTAAATTAACTCAGCTCGCTGTGGATGACTATATCTCAGTGGGTGATATAGATGGACTTTTCTTTATAATTGGTTTGCTTGTTCTGGCATTAATTGGCGAATTCATCATTTTAATAGCCAATACTTACATAACCCGCTGGTTTGGGCAGGGGGCATTATTTAGTCTGCGTAATGCGGTCTTTAAGAAAATTCAATCACTACATGTCCAATTCTTTGATAAAAACCCTATTGGAAGGCTGATTACAAGAACTACCAGTGATATAGAAGCACTTAGCTCGCTTCTTAGTGACGGTATTGTGAATATGATTGGAGATCTGTTTAGAATCTTCTTCATACTCTATTTCATGCTTGTGATGAGCTGGGAATTAACCATCATAGCAGTACTTGTACTACCAATACTTTTTTACTCAACATTTTGGTTTAAAGGAAAGGTAAGGATTGCGTTCCTTGATGTTAGAGATCAAATATCGAGGTTAAACTCTTTTGTACAGGAGCACATCAACGGAATGTCGATTGTTCAGCTTTTTAATCGAGAAGAGAAGCAGAAAGAGAAATTTTCATCAATTAATGCTGACCATCGAAGAGCGCACATTCAGACAATATTCTACTTCTCAATATTTTGGCCAATTGTGGAAGTACTGGCAAGTATTGCTATGGCACTTGTTGTTTGGTACGGTGGAGCAAGGGCACTGATGGACGGTGTCACTTTTGGAGTACTGTTAGCTTTTATACAGTATGTGCGACAGTTTTTCGGACCCATTCGAGGCCTGTCAGAAAAGTATAACACCCTACAATCGGCATTGGCATCATCTGAACGAATTTTTGATGTCCTTGATACTGAAAATGTCGTTGTTGACACACCAGAGCCTGTATCAATCAATGATATTAAAGGCGAGATTGAGTTCAGAAATGTATGGTTCCGCTATAATACAGATGAGGAACTCATTTTAAAGGATGTCTCATTTAAAGCTGAGCCCGGTGAACTACTTGCTATAGTTGGTGCAACAGGTGCCGGAAAATCTACTATTATTAATCTCTTACTTCGCTTCTATGATATAGATAAGGGAGAAATTCTTCTTGATGGGGTTAATATCAAAGATTACTCTCTTTTTGATCTTAGATCTCATTTCGGATTGGTACTACAGGATAACGCACTCTTCTCTGGCACTATTTTTGACAATATTACTCTGGGTAATCCCGAAATTACCAGAGAACAAGTAATCAATGCATCAAAAGAAGTTGAGAGCCATAAATTCATTAAAAAACTTCCTGGTGGCTACGATTACGTTCTAAGAGAAAGAGGCGCATCTCTATCGATGGGGCAACGTCAATTGATCTGTTTTGTAAGGGCAATGGTTTATAACCCCAAAATCATGATACTTGATGAAGCCACTTCAAGTGTAGATTCAGAAACAGAAGATCTCGTTGCAAAAGCTTGTGAGAAAATGATGGTTGGACGAACCTCAATTGTTATTGCACACAGACTCTC
>SKGY01000164.1 GCA_007117235.1 Balneolaceae bacterium | reverse complement strand
TGTTGTCCATTTAATAATTGATGATTTTCACTCGCTTGTAAATAGGATTTAATAAAGAGCTGATGTTTCGAAGAACATACCAAACTGAGAACAGTCTGATTTCAATTGAAGGAGTTGAGATAAAAGTTTTCAGAAAAAATATTAAGAACATATATATAAGAGTCTATCCTGAAAAAGGAGAGGTGAGAGTCTCAGCACCAAGAAACATCAGGCAGGAGCATATAGATGCGTTTATTCATTCGAAAGTTAGCTGGATCAGGAAAAAGCTTAAGGATAGAAAAGCCGATCAGCCTCAGCTAAAGAAGAACTTTACTGAAGGTGAAATACATTGTTTGTGGGGAAAAGAGCGGCTCCTAAAAATTAAAGAAACCTCTAAACGTCCACATGTTGAAGTCGGAGATGATACCCTAACCATTTTTGCTAAACCGGGCAGTGACTCAAAAAAGCGTTTCGCCATCGTAAATACATGGGCGAGAAAGGAGTTGAAAGAGATTGTTCAGGAATTGGTTGAGAAGTATGAGCCAATAATGGGAGTAGATGTTAGTGAGATTGGAATCAAAAAAATGAAAACCAGGTGGGGCAGCTGTAATATCAGAGCCGGGAGAATCTGGCTGAACTCAGAACTCATAAAAAAAGATCCTGTCTGCTTAGAGATGGTTGTTGTTCACGAAATGGTGCATCTGCTGGAGAGGCTTCACTCAAAAAAATTCTACAGATATATGGACGTGTTTTTTCCTGAGTGGAAGTATGCAGAACAGCTTTTAAAAGCTTGATTTTAGGCAACACTGAAATTTAACTGACTGATATTCAGTAGTTTATAAAAAATCGAAGCGCTTTTCTCCTGATTAATGAACTTTGGAATAACCCGCGTTGTTGAGGAGTCGTTGAAACGCAAAAAACAAGTTTCATCAAACCTTAACTAATCTATAAAATTATGGATCTAATTAGTTCTTTGGGCAATGCAACCTTCGAAAACTACGTAGGCATGGAATCAGGGTTCACAGAGATGGCATACCAAATGTCAGCTCATGTTCTTACTCTCGGTTATGCTATTATGTTAGCCGGGTTGCTCTATTTCGTATTAACAATTAAAACCGTTGCACCGAAATACAGAATCTCTTCTGTACTTTCTGTTGTAGTTATGATTTCTGCATTTTTGTTACTGTTTGTACAGTCGCAAAACTGGACAGGAGCTATGGTATATGATGCAGAGTCTGCACGATACATGCTGGGCGATGGAAACGACTTATTCAATAACGGTTACAGATATCTGAACTGGCTTATTGATGTACCTATGTTGCTTTTCCAAATCTTGTTTGTGGTTTCACTCACAAAAAGCAGCTTTAGCTCTATCCGTAACGGATTCTGGTTCTCAGGTACTGCTATGATTATTACCGGCTATATTGGCCAGTTTTATGAAGTAACAAACCCAACTCTGTTTTTCGTATGGGGTTTCATCTCAACCATATTCTTCTTCCACATTCTCTATCTGATGAAGAAAGTAATTACAGAAGGAAAAGAAGGAGCACCTGCAAAAGCTCAGAAATATCTGGGTACAATCTGGACTCTCTTCCTGTTCTCATGGATGCTCTATCCGGGCGCATACTTAATGCCGTATCTGTTCAGCTTAGGACTTGAGCCTGCACTTTCAGAAACAGCTGTTGTAGCTCGTCATATTACCTACACAATCGCTGATGTTAGCTCTAAAGTGATTTATGGTATTCTGTTAACTCTTGCAGCTCAGGAAATGAGTAAAGCAGAAGGTTACGACTATGAGAAAATGGAGAATGCTCTCTAATTAATCTTATAGCAATTGTTTTAAAACCTCCGGTTAATCGCCGGGGGTTTTTTTATTTATACAATATTATAAGTCAGTGATATAAGGCAATCCCCTTCATAGTTTCTTATATTTGATATCGTTTTAATAAGAACTTCTATAGTGTTGATGCCTGTCTTGAACCTCCTCAGAGCTGCGATATTTTTTATTTTTATTAAGCTTTTCTTGTTTGTGTCTGTTAACGGGCAGGTACTTCCTCAACCGCAAGATGATTCTGACGATGATATTCGTAAAGTACAGACGTCTTTACTTCCTATTTTAGGGTACACATCAGATACAGGACTTTTCGGTGGAATATTTTTACAGCGGATTAACTATGGAAATTCATCAGACCAACCCTTCAGGAATAATTTCCGAACAGATATTGGCGGTTCTCTTAAAGGTGAGCTAAAGTTTCAGGCGATTTTTGATCAGACTTCGACATTTAATACTGATATAAGAAGCAGGCTGGCAACAGAGTTGTTCAGGTCTCGATACACACACTATTTTGGATTAGGTAACGACACTGCTTTTTCGGAATCGCTAATTAGCGAGGAGTTCTATTACTATGAACTCAGAACTGCGGAGCTTCTTTTTCAGGGCCGTAAAACCGTGGGTGAATTTGGGTTTTATGGTAATTTTGATCTGTTTACAAATATTCAAATTTCCTATACGGATGCATCAGAAGTCGTTGACGATTCCAGAATTTCGCAAGATATTGCCAACCTCAGTCTGAACGGATGGCTCAATAAACTTGGTGCCGGTATTATTCTTGATGACAGAGACAGTGAGTTTGATCCAACTGAAGGGTTCAGGTATGAAGCGGGTTTTCAGGGCAGTCACTCACTAATTGGCAGCGATACAAATCTATTTGATCTTTGGCTTGAAGTGCGTCACTATTTAGAGGTGATTCCTAACATTGTTTTTGCCCAAAAAATCAGGGCTGAATATCAGATAGGTGATGCACCGTTTTGGGGGCTTTCTACTATTGGCGATGAAAAAGGATTGCGAGGTTATTACCTTGACCGATTCAGAGGCAACCATTCCGTAATTCATATTATAGAGGCCAGAACCTGGCTCTTCTCAATTTTTGATGACCAGATTAAATTTGGGGGACAACTGTTTTGGGATACAGGTCGGGTGTTTTCTGAAAATGATTCAAACCAATTTTTTGATGACTGGAAACACTCCTATGGGTTTGGTGGAGCCATCTCTCTGCTTAACCCTGATTTTATTATTAGAGGCGACATGGGATTTTCTAATGAAGCCGTACGGATATACGCAGGCATCGGATATATTTTTTAATTAACACTACTTTAGTTTTGAAAGGACACATATTAGTAACAGCGAACCGAAATTTGGGTGCGCAGCTCTTAGAGACAGTTAATAGCGAACAAATTCTTCACGCTTCTCTTGAAAATTACTCATTGTACATATTTGAAGAATCGGAAGAGGCACTGCTGAAATCGCTGGATTCATTTACATTTATCATTCACGGCAATCTGCTGAATGCAAAATATTTTGTAGATTGGATGAATTCGAAATCCCTTCTCAAAACGGTTCAGCAACGCGTACATTTAACAGTTGACCAGCTTACTGCAGATTATCTGGAGAGCAAAAAAATACCGGCTATCGTGTTTAGAAATACCGGTAAGCCGATTGATGTGATGGAATTTATGCTACGTATATCTAAACAGGGTAAGTCTCTCTACCCAACTGCAGAGGGTAAAACTGAAGAGATGCCTGCACTGTTAAAAGAGCTTGATATGCCCGTTTTTGAATTCCCAATTTGTAAGGAGAGATCACTGATTAAAGAAGAACTTGAAGGTTTTAGAAGCACATTTGAAAAAGAGCCTGTTGAAGCGATCTTGATTCACAATAGGTCTGCACTCATGCGGATTAAAACGGCACTCACTGATCTAAATTTGGCTGATTATAAACTGGTCTCGGGCAGCAGAGGCGTAACGCAGAAATTGCATGAAGA
>SKGY01000209.1 GCA_007117235.1 Balneolaceae bacterium | reverse complement strand
TGGTGGATATAGAAATAGCGAATTTAACAGCCCATGGAGTTGACCCAGCTGCTTTCCACAATCAGGAAATCGTTAAGGCCAGATCTTTGGATTTTGATGCATTCAACATTCATATAGCCAAAAACAAACAACTGCCTGAGCCTCCCGACAAAGAAAATCCGAAAATAATTAACAAAAGCATTCAGGATCTGCCATTTGCTATACAACTGGATTCCCTGTTCTTCAGAAACACGGATATACAGTATTCTGAACAAGATGAAAAGGGTGTTCGACCGGGCACTATCTCTTTTATGAATTCTACAATTCAGATAGCTAACGTCAATTCACTTTCTCCGTCGCCCGCAACGCTTAATGCAGCTACATACCTCCAAAATCACTCTCAACTCAACACGGAACTGAGCTTTACATTAAATGATGGACCTTTTCACATGACTGGGATAGGTAACCTGAATCCATTCGAATTGACGAATTTGAATTCAATCTTTATGGATCTGGAAGGTGTGGAAATTGTTAGTGGAAATGTTCACGAACTTGATTTTCAATTTGAAATGCTAAATGATACCACCTCAGGAAGAATGCACCTTTTATATGAAAACCTGAAAGTGGAGCTGATAGATATGGATGATTACGAGATAAGTTTTAAAAATTCCTTTATTAGCTTAATAGCTAACAAAGTTGTCATGAGAGCCGAAAATTTAAGTGATTCCAATAATAAAGAGCGAACCGGAGAGATCAGTCATGTTTATGATCCTGAATCATCATTCTTTAAAAATCTTTGGCACACTCTAAGGTCAGGTATTTACGATATAGCTTTACGGATATAAGCCCAATTGCAAAGATTGAATTGGTACTGATCTGTGATTTAGAAAGTTTAATCCAGTCATAGGGTTTACACCATCAAGAGACGAGTATGCATAAAATATATCAATGTCTGTTTATTCTAGTTCTGCTTCTGATCACATTACCATTATACGTGATTGCACAGGGTCAAAACCAGACTCAAACTACTGTAACGGATGAAAGCACCGCTCCTGAAAAAGTAGATGTGGCGCCTGTGGCACAAGATTCACAAATACGGGATCGTCTTGCAGGGATAATGAATGCAACAGAATGGTTTGAAAATCCACAAGTGGAAGTGAATGACGGGGTGGTTTTTATAAGCGGATCAACCGAGTCCATTGATTATAAAAGATGGGCGGGAGATCTGGCCCGGAATACACAGGACGTAACCGCAGTAGTAAATAGAATTGAAGTACTAGACCCTGATATATGGGATTATGAGCCTGCTTTTACAGGCTTGCAGGAATTATGGCGAAATATAATGAGTGCAATACCATTTCTGATTTTTGGAGTAGTGGTGCTCATTATTTTTCTGGGGAATTTCTGTACTTGTTGCGAAAGGAGTCCGTGCATATCTGTCAAATCGTCAAATGAATGAACTCCTGCAGAGCATTACTGCGAGGGGTATTGCGATTGCAGTTTTTCTTCTTGGTATATATATCGTTTTTCATGTTGCAGATTTAACGAATGTAGCCCTTACAATTCTGGGTGGTACAGGTTTGTTAGGTATTGTATTGGGGATTGCATTCAGGGATATAACAGAAAATTTTCTTGCCAGTATTTTCCTGAGCGTGCAAAACCCTTTTCATGCGGGTGACCTCGTAGAGATCAATAACAATATGGGATTTGTCCAGCGGCTAACTATTCGTGCCACGTTACTTATGACCCTTGATGGCAACCATCTGCAAATTCCAAATTCTACCGTCTACAAAAGCAACATCCTCAATTACACGAGTAACCCCAACCAGCGAATCAGATTTCTTATTGGTATAGGGTATGATGCCAGTGTTACTAATGCACAGAATATTGCGGCAAGGATATTTGCAGAACACCCGGCTGTATTGAGTGAACCGGAGCCCTGGATTTTAGTAGATGAATTGGCTTCCTCAACGATTAATTTAAAATTCTATATCTGGGTTAATGGAAGTAAACATAACTTTCTGAAGGTTAAATCATCAGTGCTGAGGCAAATCAAAAATGCCTACTTAACGGAGGGAATCTCAATGCCGGATGATGCAAGAGAGAGGGTACATCTTGATGGTGTAGTGATGCAACCTCAAAAGGTATCTTCCTTTTCCAGTAAAAAAGAACCCGTAAGTAAATCTGTTGCAGAGGATTAAAACACAATAACAAAGACAGAGGGGCAGTTAGATAGTAACGATGAGGAAATTTTAAATCAGGCACGATTGTCAAGATCTCCTGAAGAAGGGGATGACCTTTTGAAACCGATAAACAGATCTGAAAAATGAAGTTGGCAGTACTACTGTGCAGACCCGAATATTGATATTTTAAATTTTATCAATGGTTATTCTTCTTTTTTCTCGTAATGCTTTGAAATGCGATAGAGTAAGTCCCGTTGCCTTCTTGAATTGAGATGAAAGATGAGCAGTGCTGCTGTAATTTAATTTATGTGCAATTTCGGAAAAGCTGTCCTCGCCAAAAATAATGAGCTCTTTAATCCGCTCAATTTTTAATGAAATTATATATTGTTGAATGGTAGTAGCTTCAACTTCCGAGAAGAGATTGGATAAATAAGTGTAACTGTGATTTAATTCTTTACTTAGCAGATCTGAGAATTTAACATCAGACATATCTTCTGCATTGGATACGTAATCAACTGTCACTTTTTTAATTTTCTCAATTAGCACACCTTGCTTTTTTTCCAGTAACTCCATTCCTGCTTTTTTGATTGAGTTATCCAGTGTCTTTTTTTCATTGTCAGAAACATCATTCTTGGTATCTATTTCCCCTAATTCAATTTTATAGATCGGTATCCCCATTTCATCTAATGTTTCCCTAACAAAGATTACGCAGCTTTGGCAAGCCATATTTTTAACATAGATCTTCATAATGTAGCTCTTGATTTATTATGTGCTTAACAATTTATAAGAACAGAATGTGTCTTTTTTATAAACGTCTGCAGAAATGAGAAGTTGTTTATAACCTCTACTCAGGATCTGTTATGCACAAGATTGGTTAGTGAGATATTGAAAAAGTAAGAAATGTGTAAATCTTTATAGTATTCATGTAACAATAAATATGCTTCTCTTTTAGATTTTGTTTTTGGAAGGGTCACCAAGAGTAAATAAATAGATACTGCACCCCGCAATTCATTAGTGACACCTTCCCATCAAACATCTACAGTATTCGGGTTAAAATTATTGTTTTGAAATATTAAACTTTAAGAAAGGAATACTATGGAGATATTAAAGGCACTTTTTTTTAAAAAAAGATCAAGGAAGAAATACAGAAAAGATACCCTTGATAGAATCAGAAGAGGTCTGGCAAAATATTCCCGAAAGGAAGCATCAATTCTGGAATGCTTATCCACCACGGCGCCCCTGACTTCTGATTTGGTTTTTATGTACAGCTCAGAAAGAACAAAAACCAGCATGTATGATTCTGTATTAATCATGGTCACAAATTATTATGTGATGCTGTATATGGATATGTACACTGGCTTTTATGCAGTAAGCAGAAAGCATACTTATAACCTGGTCTCCTCTTTGGTTAAAGAGGTATTAGAAGAGGCTGCTAATAAGAAGATTGGTTTTAAGTCGAGAAATCCTGAGACGGAAATTCATAATTCAGGTGATTTTACTAATGAAATGGTCGAAGTTTATTATAGAGCGGGGATCGAAGGTTGCCATCGATATCTTACTTCTTCAGTTTACTCGGCACTTCTGTATCAAAATAAAGATCTATCCATTATGCGTGACTGGGTAGAACATATTATTCGGGAAATCCAGGCGGAGAAATTTCTCATCGGCA
>SKGY01000191.1 GCA_007117235.1 Balneolaceae bacterium | reverse complement strand
GTGACCTGTTCTTCAAATGTTTTGCCGGTTGTATCTATCACTACTGCATCTTCCGCTTTTTTGAGCGGATCAGTTTTTCTGTTCATATCAGTCTGGTCTCTTTTTTTGAGATTTTGTTTAATCTCATCTAACGTGACTGTAGAATTATTTTGGTGCATTTCATTGAATCTGCGCTTGGCTCTCTCTTCAATTGATGCATCCATGTAAAACTTCAATTCTGCATTTGGAAAAACAGCAGTACCCAAATCTCTTCCGTCTGCGATATATATATGGTCATTTACCATTTGGCGCATGATATTATTAACATGCTTTCTCGCTTCAGGATGCGTTGCAATTTCGCTTACGCTATCTGCAACTCGCTGTGATCTGATCTCTTCTGTAACGCTATTTCCATTAAGGTTAACGTGAAACAGATTGTTTCTGTACTCAGCAGAGATTTTAACATCCGACAAATTTTCAAAAAACGTTGCTTTATCCGGTGAGCCTCTATCCAACCAAAGTAATGTTAATGCTCTGTAAAGAGCGCCTGAATCGAGAAATTGAATATTTAATCGATTCGCAATAGCTTTGGCTGTGGAGCTTTTACCGGATCCGGCCGGCCCGTCTATGACTATGATCATTTCAGAGAACAGTTAAAATAAATTTTTTGTACGTAAGATTCAATCCGTTCTTGTAAGTTGAATTGATATCTCGTAATTTTGGTATCTGTAAAAGATAACGAGTATTCAACAGAAATAACCAATTAGTTATGCCACAGCATAAATCAGCAATAAAAAGACTTCGTCAGGACGAGAAGAGAAAGAAGCACAATAACACGCGACGATCAAAGATGAGAACCCTCATCAAAAAGGTTACATCTTCAACAGACAAGGAAACAGCAGAAAAAAACTTGACTGAAGCCGTAAGCCTGATCGATAGATTGGCAGTAAAAGGTATTTTACACAAAAATACTGCAGCCAGAAAAAAATCAAAGTTGACAAAATTCGTCAATAATTTATAGTACATCTGTTTTGGCTAAATCAGCGGATAAAGCTCTTCTCGTGATAATCGATGGATTCGGAATTGCGGAGAATCCAAAAGTAAGTGCCGTTGATCAAGCCAATAAACCATTCTACGACTCATTAATTCAAGAGTATCCTCATTCTCAACTTTCGGCCAGTGGTGAAGATGTAGGTCTTCCGGTCGGCCAATTCGGGAATTCTGAAGTTGGTCACCTTAATATTGGAGCCGGCAGAATTGTTTGGCAAGAACTCTCCAGGATTAACAAATCAATCAGAGACGGAGAGTTTTTTGAGAATCCTGAGCTATCCGCCGCTTTTGAAAAAGCCAAAAAGATTGGAAGAGTACATTTTATGGGTCTCTTTTCAGACGGCGGAGTTCACAGCCATCTGGATCATCTTTTTGCACTTCTTAAGATGTCAAAGAAATACGGCATTGAAGATACTTTTGTCCACGCTTTTACTGATGGACGAGATACTTCACCCAACGGCGGACTATCCTACCTTCAGCAGTTCAAAAATGAATCTGAAGAAATTGGCACGGGTGAGATAGCTTCTGTTATAGGAAGGTATCATGTAATGGATAGAGATAACCGATGGGAACGCACTGAAAAAGCCTATCGAATCTTAGTAGATGGAATCGGAGCAAGTGAGAATAGTGCAGATGATGTATTCGAAAAAAGCTATCTCAATAACATTACGGATGAGTTCATTGAACCCCATCTAATTAGATCTGAAAAGAATAGCAGAATTCAGAACGGTGATGTTGTAATCTTTTTCAATATTCGTGGTGATCGTGCACGACAAATTACTAAAGCACTTTTCTCAAAGCCTGAAGTACCGTTTAAGACCGATGAGCTGGGCCTGCACTACGTCACACTTACTGCTTACGACGAAACGTTTGATGATTTTGTCCGCGTAGCTTTCCCACCGGTAAGAATGACTAACACTCTTGGTGAGTTTGTAAGCAATAAAGGGTTAAAACAGCTTAGAATTGCTGAGACAGAGAAGTATCCTCATGTAACCTACTTCTTCAATGGCGGTGAAGAGACGCCAAATTCGGGTGAAGATCGCATTATGGTACCAAGCCCTAAAGTTGCTACTTACGATTTAAAACCTGAAATGAGTGCTGCGGAAGTAACCGACAAACTATGTGATGCACTCGCAACAGAAACGTACCACTTAGCAGTTTTAAATTATGCCAATCCGGATATGGTTGGACATACCGGCGATATGCAGGCCACCATAAAAGCAATTGAAACAATTGACACCCAGCTTAAAAGGGTCATAGATACTGCTCTCTCTCACGGATATAAAACTCTGATTATCTCAGACCACGGTAATTCTGATCAGCTGGTAGAATCAGACGGGAGTGCTCACACTGCTCATACTACAGCACCCGTTCCGGCCATATTGGTAACCGCCAAAAAAGGCGTATCTTTAAGAGAAGGTATTTTGGCAGATGTGGCTCCAACATTGTTGAAGATTATGGGGCTTACTCCTCCCGATGAAATGACCGGATCATCTCTTTTTTAATTGTTTCCACTACTTATTTTTTCATTTTTTCTATTCAATCAATTTTTTTGCATTTCGCTGTGCGCCGTACTACTTTCGTATAAGATGGTGAACTAAACTATAGCTTCACTCGTTAGCAATCTTAGCAATATTTAATTAGTCCAAATCTATCGCAGGTCCCGTTATGGAGGGTAATTTTTCAAGTAAAGTTCGAGATGTTATACAGTTTAGTCGTGAAGAGGCTTTGCGCCTGGGTCATGACTACATAGGTACAGAACATTTAATTTTGGGAATAGTCCGTTTGGGTGATGGTGTGGCTATCAGAATTCTTAAGAATCTTGATTGCGATCTTTTTAAGCTCAAAAAAACTATTGAAGACACAGTTCGTGGCACAGGCGGAACTGTTACAGTTGGTAACATCCCCCTCACAAAGCAAGCCGAAAAAGTTTTAAGAATTACATATCTCGAAGCCAAGCTATACAAAAGTGATACCATTGGCACCGAGCATCTGCTACTCTCATTATTGCGCGATGAGGAAAATATAGCCGCACAAATTCTTCAGCAGTTCAACGTTTCCTATGATGCAGTAAGAGAAGAGCTTGATATGATAATATCAGGTAACACCCGTGATACAGATCAGGATGACACCCGCTCTGCATCAGCAAGTATTTCACAAACACCAAGAGGATCACAATCATCAGGCAGCTCACGAGAAAAAAAGATGGAAAAGTCAAAAACACCAGTTTTAGATAATTTTGGCCGGGATTTAACCCAACTTGCTGAAGACGGCAAGCTAGATCCCATTATTGGCCGTGAAAAAGAAATTGAACGTGTCGCCCAGGTCTTAAGCAGGCGTAAGAAGAATAATCCTGTTCTGATTGGCGAACCGGGAGTAGGTAAAACCGCTATTGCCGAAGGATTGGCAAGTAGAATTATTGAGAAAAAAGTATCCAGAGTACTATATGATAAAAGAGTAATTGCACTTGACCTTGCTGCTCTTGTTGCCGGAACAAAATATAGAGGTCAGTTCGAGGAGCGGATGAAAGCCGTTATGAGTGAACTGGAAAAGACTGAAAACGTCATACTATTTATTGATGAATTACACACCATAGTTGGTGCAGGTGGAGCAAGTGGCTCACTTGATGCCTCCAACATGCTGAAACCGGCTCTTGCTCGTGGTGAAGTTCAGGCTATTGGCGCAACCACACTTAACGAATACAGACAGTTTATTGAGAAGGATGGAGCGCTCGAAAGACGTTTTCAAAAAATCATGGTTGAACCGACATCTGTCGATGAAACCCGTGAAATCCTGAATCAAATTAAAGGTAAGTATG
>SKGY01000085.1 GCA_007117235.1 Balneolaceae bacterium | reverse complement strand
AATTATATGGAATGAACTGGTTGCTTTTATATTTGGTTGAAATTTTAGTCAAAATAACTCATACTTATAGGGTTTGAGTTAAAACATTACCCCAACATATATTCTATTCGGAGCGATGAACACTGAAGTACTAGTACTTAATCAGGATTATCAACCGCTCAGCATCTGTTCAGTTCAGCGGTCGGTTAAGCTTGTTTTCACAGACAAGGCGGAACTTCTGCATGATAATCCGGATAGAGTACTTCGCACTGTAAATGAAGAGTATTCATACCCGTCTGTGATAAGGCTCAGGAGATATATTCGAATTCCATATTCGAGAATAGCTCTGTCACGAAGAAATATTATGAAGAGAGATGGGCAACTTTGCCAGTATTGTGGCGTCAAAGGTGATTTAACATTAGATCATGTAATGCCAAGAAGCAGAGGAGGGAAAGATACATGGGAAAACCTCGTAACAGCTTGCAATACATGTAATGTTAAAAAGGGGAACCGAACGCCTGATGAAGCAAACATGCCTCTTAGAATTAAGCCATACCGACCAATCCATATTACATTTTTTCAAAATTTGATCAATGGCGTTCAAGAGAACTGGAAGCCTTATCTCTATATGTAATCGTGCTCATCTTCACACGATTTACACAGAAAATCCTTATCTTTATCGTTTAAAAAACAGAGTAAAAATACAGATATGAGTACCAAAGGACGTGTTCTTGTAGCAATGAGTGGCGGTGTTGATTCATCCGTAGCCGCCGTTATGCTTAGAGAGCAAGGTTATGAAGTTATCGGAATTACGATGAAAACCTGGGATTACCACAGAAGTGGTGGTGATACAGGTAAGGAGACGGGATGCTGCACAGTTGAGTCGATGAATGACGCCCGTCATATCGCCGTGAAATATGGCTTCAAACATTTTATAGTAGATATCAGGGATGAGTTTGGAAACTGGGTGATCGACCGGTTTGTGGAAGATTATACCAGCGGACGTACACCAAATCCTTGTGTGTTGTGCAACACTCATATCAAATGGGCAGCCCTTCTTCGTAGAGCAGACAATCTTGGTTGTGATTTTATTGCTACTGGTCACTATGCAAACGTCCGCGAAGAGAATGGCAGATATATAATTTCAAAAGGGAAAGATCACAGTAAGGATCAATCCTACGCTTTGTGGGGTGTTCAGCAAAAACATCTAAAGCGTACAATATTTCCTCTTGGGAAATATCATAAGACAGAAATACGTCAGTTTGCCGAGGATTATGGCTTGCTGAATGTGGCAAATAAGCCGGACTCTTATGAGATATGCTTTATTCCTGACAACAATTATCACCGCTTTCTGAAAGATAAAGTTGAAGATCTTGAAGAGAGAGTGAGTGGAGGTGTTTTTGTAGACAAGAATGGCAAGATTGTAGGCGAACATAAAGGTTTTCCTTTTTATACCATAGGGCAACGCCGTGGACTGGATCTTCCAATGGGCTATCCTGTCTATGTAACCAATATTGATGCAGAAAAAAATGTGATCACCATTGGTGAAAAAGAAGATCTGATTAGTACTACCTGTCGGGCAAAAGAGTTAAATCTGGTTAAATACGACAAGATCCCAAATGGTGAAATGGAGATCACCGGAAAGATCAGATATAATGATGACGGTGCTATTGGCACTATCTCACAACTATCTGATGATGAATTTCAGGTACATTTTCCGGCCGGCAGAGAGGCAATTACACCGGGGCAGGCTATTGTCTGTTATGAAGGTGATGATGTAGTTGCAGGCGGATGGATTCATAAAGTGAACGTAGAAATGGAAAGCGAAACTGAGCTGAACAGCTGAAACAATTTTATCTGATCGACGTTCTAAGAACAGCTTCATATCCTAATTCACATACTATGAAATACTATATTTTTTCCGCTCTAATCTTTTTCTGTTCAAGCCTTTTTACTCCGGCGATTGCACAATTTGAGGGTCAAATCAATTATGAGATATCAAACCCCGGTGAGAGTAATGATAGATCAAATCTTGATTTTACGATTACTGAAAATCGGATATTCTTAGGGTCGAGAAGTTCAATGAATGTGATGTCTGGTGTAAGTACAAATGGGATTTTAGTTCGTAACGATCTTCAGGATTTTGTGTTCATGACCGGAGAAAACGAAGCGCTTAAGATTGCGAAAGAAGACATCGATGCACTAGTCAATTTAATGAACAGGGTTCAGGGTAAAAGTGAGAGTGCTGAACAACAGTCATTCAATTGGGATGAAAAAGTTGAGGAAACAGGCAGAGAAAGAACGATGCACGGCTATACAGTAAAGGAGTTCATACTAAATACAGAGCAGGAAAATCAATATGTATCTGTCTGGCTTACCGATCAGATTAATGTGAATTGGGGACTTTTACATGATGCTTGGCATACAACCGGATCAAAACAACTTTCAGAACAGATTCCAATTGAGTTAATTATGAACCGGCGAAGTTTTCCACTTTTGGTAGAAGTTTACGACAACGATGAAGTAGTATTCAGAGCAGAGAGCCTTTCGGTTAATCGTCAAAACTTTGACCGATCAAAAACAGAGCTATCTTCATCGGTTAAACTGTTAGGATTTACTGATTTAATGATGAACATGTTCAGGCAAAGAAGATAAGTACATGATAAACAGGTTGCTTCTTGTTCTTATTGCCGGAATGATTTTTTCAGGATGCGCTACCACTTATCCCGACTCTGAACGCGAAATAATAAGTTCAGACCCCACCACTGAAGAACTCTTGATGCATGGTGATCCTCAAATTTTATCCATGCTAAATACTTACAGAGACTCCCTAAATAGCGTAGTTGGTAAAAGAGTTGCCACGGTGATGGATACGCTCACATTTGGTAAACCCGAAAGTTCTCTTGGTAATTTGGTATCGGACGCACTTCGATTCAGGGCTGCAAGAGAGACCGGGAGATATATTAATATTGGAATAATCGGTGAGGACTCATTTCGCCTTTTCTTAATGCCGGGCGAGCTCACCTATGGAGAGGTGATGGAATTTATGCCCTATGATAATCATCTGGTAGTCTTGACTTTAACCGGCGCAAAAATCAGAGAGTTAACAAATCAGGTTGCAGCAATTGGCGGCGCTCCGGTTAGCGGATTAAGGTTTCGCATAGATCAGGGAAGGGCGCAGGGCGTGCTTGTGAACTCTCAAGTCCTAAATCCAAACCAACACTACACAGTTGCTACAAGCAGCTGGGTTGCAAATGGTGGGGATAAATTTCCTGCAATATGGGAGTATTCTGATCGGCTTGATTTGGTGAATGTTGATGTAAGAGAACTATATCTGAACTATTTTGAAAGCAGACGGGAAATATCTCCGATTTTAGACGGCAGAATAAGATAATATGCTAACACGAAAAGAGTTTTTGAAGAAGAGTGCTATATGGGCTGCCGGTGCGGCTCTGCCGATTATCCCCGCAAGTGGCTTGAAACCTGATCTTACTATTCTCTATACAAATGATACACATGCAAGACTCGATCCTTTTCCGGAAAATTCCGTTGAATTTGCAGGTCTTGGGGGTATAGCCAGAAGAGCTGCATTGGTAAAAAAAATCCGAACGGAGACTAAACATCTGCTATTGCTCGACGCCGGCGACGTATTTCAGGGAACGTCCTGGTTTGATGTCTATGGCGGTAAGGTAGATCTGGAACTAATGACTAAGATGGGATACGATGCTATGGCTGTCGGTAATCATGAATTTGATAAAGGTGTTGAAGGTTTCGCTGAGTCTGCTGCCAGCGCTGGTTTTCCAATTTTAGCATCAAACTACGAGGTGAGAAACACTCCACTCAATCCCTTCATCAGCCGTTTATTAGTGAAGGTATT
>SKGY01000248.1 GCA_007117235.1 Balneolaceae bacterium | reverse complement strand
TTCTCACTGTACTATAAAATTCTATGTTCTCTTTAACCTTCGCTTTTTTCCGAAGACCGGCAGTATCTACAAGTGTGTACTGTTTGCCATTGTAGTCGAGCTGGCTGTTAATTGCATCACGCGTGGTGCCGGGTATATCTGTTACGATGCAGCGCTCATCTTTTAGCAGTGCATTCATTAAACTGCTTTTACCAACATTTGGCCTGCCCACGAATGCAATTTTTGGAGCCTTGTCATCTTCCTGTTCATCAATTTCTTCAGGTAGCAACTCTACAACTTTGTCCAACAAATCACCTGATCCCGTACCGCTGATAGCAGATACCGGATATAACTCATCAAAACCGAGTTCATAAAATTCGGTGGCATTCATCGTCTTCTCTTCATTATCAGCTTTGTTCACAACCAGCAGAACAGGCTTTTTCACTTTCCTGAGAATGCCCGCTACAGATTTGTCTAAGGTGTTAACTCCGCTTTCTGTATCAACAACGAATAGAATTACATCAGACTCTTCGATTGCAAGATGTACCTGCTCACGAATTCCGGCTGAGATAACATTTGGGTCATCGGGAAGATAGCCACCTGTGTCGATTACCGTAAAATTACGCCCATTCCAGTAGCTTTCGCCATAGTGACGATCTCTTGTTACACCGTACTCATCATGAACAATTGCTTTTCTTCGGCCAATAAGTCGGTTAAAAAGTGTAGATTTGCCTACATTAGGTCTTCCAACGATGGAAACTGTTGGTGTCATATAAAAATGATTTAGTGAGATTTTTGCTTAAGATGATATCTCTTTTAAAATTATAACCCGATTAACAAGTTAAGGATTTTTAAGGTAAGCTAATGCTTGAAACCCTATATAATTATTTTGGATTTGCCGGCTCACTAATTGTAGCGATGTTGGCTTTTTTCTTCTTTATTTTCTGGATTGCAGGCGTTGCCGGTATTTGTGCAAAAAAGCGTCCACCTGTCAGAAATACCATTTTTATTTCATTAGCAGTATTTATTCCAATCTACCCGATCTTTTGGGTAATCGCTGATATGATTAAGCAGAAAAGAGAACTTCGACGCCTTTAAGATTTACGACTCTATCTGTTTTTGATCACTCCCCTCTTCTACAAGCATCCACGGTTCGAGTAGTGACTTATCAATCTCTTCAATAAACCGCGACGGATTTGAAAAGTAGTCGCCGTATCTGCTCTGAAATAGAGCCGGGTAAGTAAGAAACAGCTGTTCTTTTGCTCTTGTAACCGCAACATATAACAGTCTCACCTCTTCATCCATCTGTTCAGGATCATCTATGGCATAACCGCTTGGAATGACACCATCAAGACATTGAATCAGAAATACTGTTCGCCATTCCAGACCTTTCGCTGAGTGAATTGTACTTAAAATAAGTGGTGGTTCGTCTCTTTCAGATTTCTCAGTTTCGATAGCTGTTGCCTCAATCGGATCGAGCGCAACTTCTTCAATCAAAGCTTCAAGTGACTGGTAGGTGCCTGAAATATCCACAAATGTCTCAAGGTCTTTCATTCGTTTAGGATGGTCATCAAACCTCTTTTTGCAGAACACAGCGTAATATTCTACCACCGATTGCAGCTGCTCAGTCACAGAACCTGACAACTGTTTTAACTTCGTAAACAGATCTCCAAGTGCCTTGAGCTGAGCTTTATAGCTTTCACTTACATTGGGTGCCTGCTGTGGTTTAAACGGATTCCCACCTGAATGTGCCCATGAGAAGAGCTCTTCAGCAGTTTTTGGGCCAATTCCTTCAATGAGCATTAAAATACGATTCCAGGAGATTGTGTCTTTTGGATTCAACAGAATACGCAGATGCGCCAACACATCTTTCACATGAGCTGCTTCTGTGAATTTCTGTCCGCCATATTTTACATACGGTATCTCTTTTTTATTGAGCATTACCTCGAGGTCGAACGAGTCCCTCCCATTCCGAAACAGCACCGCAGTATCGTTTAACTCATAGCCCTGTTCTCTCAGGTTCAGAATCATCTGAGTTACAAACCGGCTCTGATCATTCATATTTGCGGCTTTTACAAGTCCGGGAAGATCACCCTGTTCATTCTTGGTAAATAGTTTTTTCTCGAATTTCTCCTCTGCTTCATCGAGCACTCTGTTTGCCACATCAAGAATTCGCTGCGTGCTTCGATAGTTCTCTTCAAGTTTGATAATAGCAGTTCCCTCAAACAGTTCAGGAAAACGGAGCATATTTTTGTGATCAGCGCCTCTGAATGAATAGATACTCTGTGCGTCGTCGCCAACCGCCATTACATTGTTGTGCACACTGCTGAAAAGTCCGGTTAGTTCTGCCTGAATTGCATTTGTATCCTGATACTCATCAACCATAACATGCTTATGTTTCGAGGCTACCTCAACCCTTACATCTTCACTGTCTTGCAGCAGATGAAGTGTTTTTACAAGCAGATCATCAAAATCCATAACAAAGTTTATCTCTTTGTAGGACTGATAGTTATCATAGATCATTTCAATTAATTCTACATGCTGCAAAAATTGCGGGTAATCAATTTCTACCGTTTCATGGATTGATTTTTGTTTGTTAACTGAGCTGCTGAAAATTGAATAGAGTGTGGACTTTTTAGGAAACCGGGATTTACTTTTGGGTATATCCATTCTGCTTCTCACCAGATTAATGGCATCCATGGCATCTGAAGCATCAATAATCGTAAAGTTCTCAGGGAACCCCAGCTTTTCGGCATATCGGTGTAAAACTTTGCTACAGTAGTAGTGAAAGGTCCCGCCTTCAACAAATCTGCATCTCTCATCAAGCAGCTGCGATGCCCTTCTGATCATCTCATGTGCAGAACGGCGGGTAAAAGTAAGCAGTAAGATCTGATCCGGGTTAACACCACTTTCCACCAATCGGGCCACTCTGTAGATCAGGGTCCGTGTTTTACCAGTTCCGGCTCCTGCTATTAGTAATGCGGGTCCACTCTCATGCATTACTGCCTTCAGCTGCTCTCTGTTGAGCAGATTATCGTAATCAATGGAATATTGAGCCGGTGTGATATCGTCTTTTGAAAGCACAAACTTCTTCATGCTTAAAAAGTAGCGAAATTGAATGTATGTAAAAAATATGTTTAGCGACGATTTGCTGATAAACAAAAACAATGTGTTAATTGTCATCTATAATCACTACTATGTGCCTAATATCACCAAAAGAGTAATTCCAGTTAAGTTTATTATGAGACATATAAATCAAGGGGCAATGTCATTTTTGACATTTTTGCTTCTCTTCACACTCACTTCAGTAGAAAAGAGTCAAGCTCAGGAACACAGGCAGTCAGTACAGTTTGTTCAAAGCTTTAATACTATTCAAGAAGATCTTCCAAGAGAAAGAATCTACCTTCACACCGATCGTCAGTGGTACGTATTTGGTGACCGGATCTGGTTTTCGGCTTATGTGGTTGCGGGCAGCTATCGCCTCCCCTCCGGTATCAGTAAGGTGCTGTATGTCGAATTGATCGAACCAGATGGTACTATGGTCGAGAGATTACCCATCGAATTAAATAGCGGACGCGGGGCCGGCAGCTTAACGTTCGACAAAGCCAGGGGAATGCCGGGTAACTATAAAATCCGTGCTTACACAGCTTGGTCGCTTAACTTTGGTGAGTCGTATGAATTCACATCGGAGATTACGGTTTTAACTGAAAGTGGTATTGCTTCATCTCCCCAAGATGGCAGCATTGATCTTCAGTTTATGCCCGAAGGTGGTTTTATGATTGATGGATTAACCACAAACATTGGATTTAAAGCTGTTGGACAGGACGGATACGGTAGCGATGTTTCAGGTGGGATACGAGATGAAAACAACGATTTTG
>SKGY01000090.1 GCA_007117235.1 Balneolaceae bacterium | reverse complement strand
TAGAAATGAGAGCTTTATCATCCGGATTCCAGTTTTCAAGCTGATTAAGTGTTCCTCTAACCTGATCCAGTTTTGATGCAACGTCTACCTGCTCATCTGCCCACTGGTGATAATTCTCAATCGTCTCAGTAATTTCGGACAGATATCGTTGCCTTTTTCCCGGAATTATTGCCTGATTGTGCAGATCCTCAGCCGGTATCGTATTGGTATAAAGTGTAGATTTCCAGCCTACAGGAAATCGATCTGTAATAAGCTCAACTGTTGCCGCAAACAATCGGTGAACGCCCTCATCATTGAACTGAGCAGCAATGGTTGGATATACGGGCATTGAATCAGGCTTTGCGTGCCAGTCTCCCCTGTTTCTTTGAATCTGTTTACGTATATCACGAAGTGCATCAAGCGATCCTTTCTTCTCAAATTTGTTGAGTACCACAAGATCAGCTAAATCGAGCATGTTGATCTTTTCAAGCTGTGTTGCCGCTCCATACTCGTGGGTCATCACATACATAGGGATATCACAAATATCGACAATCTCAACTCCGCTCTGCCCTATCCCACTCGTTTCAACAATGATAAAATCAAATCCTGCTGCTTTATAAATCTCGATGGCTCCTTTAACAGAATCACTAATCGACTTATTGGATGATCTTGTAGCCATACTACGCATAAACACACGATCTGTATCAATGCTGTTCATTCGAATGCGATCACCAAGAAGTGCTCCTCCGGTTTTAAGCTTTGATGGATCAATTGAAATCACACCAATAGTCAAATCATCAAATTCAGTAAGAAAACGTCTAATCAGTTCATCAGTCAATGAACTTTTACCGGCTCCACCTGTACCTGTAATTCCCAAAACAGGAATTGATTTCCCTTTATTGTTCTCTACTATTTTTCCATTGAGTTTTAAAACCGAGTCATCATAAGAAGCAATATCTTTGTGATTGTTCTCAAGAGCCGTTATAGCTCGAGATATCGCATTTGTGTTCTTATCAGATACTTCATCAACATCAACCGGAGCTCTGTTCACAGTATCAAAATCACAAATTTCAATCATGTGATTGATCATACCCTGTAGACCCATATTACTTCCGTCATCTACAGAAAAAATTCGCTCTACCCCATATTCGTGTAGTTCTTTGATTTCTCTTTCAACGATAACTCCACCTCCACCTCCAAACACTTTAATGTGTGATGAATTATTCTCTTTGAGCAGATCAACCATATATTTGAAATACTCAACATGACCACCCTGATATGAGCTGATAGCTATTCCCTGAGCATCTTCCTGAATGGCACAATTTACAATTTCATGTACTGAACGGTTATGTCCCAGATGTATCACCTCTGCCCCTGTTCCCTGCAGAATTCGGCGCATGATGTTTATACTGGCGTCGTGTCCGTCAAATAAGCTGGCTGCGGTAACAAAACGGACTTTGTGCTTTGCCTTATATCTCTTTTGAGTGTGTACGGAGTTGGTAGATTGAGTTTTGCCCTTTGATGAACTCTTCGTTTTTAACTTCTCTTTAGACATGTCCTGGTTTATTTATTGGTGGAAGCGATTCCAAAATATAAGGATTTTGTCTCTAAATGTGAGCATAGAGGTGGTGTAATAGCCCAATTGTTTACAGAATTTAAGCTTTATCGTTATCCTGATTAAGGTAACTGATTGTTCTTTGGGGAAATGGAATGACTATTCCTTCTCTGTCGAACCGTTTTTTAATGCTTTCAGTTACATCACATTGCAATACAAAAGCATCAGGTGCATCTTTTGCCCAAGCCCAGGCTCTTATCATTACAGAGGAGTCTAAAAGATTTAAAACGCGTACTACAACTCTTGGCATGTTATTCTCTATATCATCTTCAGTCCGGTTATCGTAGCTGAGTGGATGGTTTGCAATCTCATCTGCCATGATAGCTTTTGCCAGATCAATATCAGAGCCGTAACTGATTCCTACATCTATAAAGCGACAGATTTTTGCATCACTATAGTTAGAGTTGATCAGTACTTCATTACTGATAATTGAATTGGGAATGATGATTCGCTGATTTTCAAAATTTCGAATCACTGTATGGCGCAAGCTGATATCTTCAACTACTCCCCTCAAATCTGTTCTAAGTGATATTCTATCATTAATCACATATGGTTTATAAACAACAATAAAGATTCCACTGATGATATTTCCTAATGCCTGTTGAGAGGCAAAACCTACAGCAATTGCTAAAATACCGGCACCGGCTACGAGTGACTGCGCTACGGGCTTTAAAAACTCAATGTTCCAGATTGCAAAGCTAAATCCAATCAGATAGATAATTGTAGAGAGGGAGTGTTCTAAAAACTTATAGTTTGTAAGGTCACTATTTGTGACCTCTTCATTATTTCTTACAAAGCGCTTAAACAGCTTATTAACAACATAACTTACTACCACTGTGATAGTGATTATGAGTACAAACTCAATAAATACCTGATACCTCAGTAGTAAGTCCACGATATTATCTATCATTATAAATCCTCATCAATCGGGTTGCTGATATCAATTTCTTCATCTTCTACAATAGTACTTCCAACAGGAAATGTAAGAGTTACATCAGACGTAAAGCCTTCTCTAACCGGAATCGATCTTCTGATCGCATAGGGCTCCGGTTTAACAAATGGATCCACAGTTCCGGGATTCCATACTCCATTTCCATTCGTATCCTCAAAAACTTTGATAGTATATTCAAGAGGCGGAAGATTTTCAATCAAAATAGAGCTGGTAAATGTCTCTTCAACCAGAATACTATTGTTTTTGTCGGTCAGCTTAAGATACTTGGTAATATCGTCATTTCCGTTTTCAATATTTATTTCGATGCTTCCAAGCTGGTTTCTCTGCCAGAAATCCGGGTTAATCCTCTCCCTCTCAGATTCCCATGGATTCCAAAATCTAAACTCATATCTAAGGCCACTCTGCCACTCTCCATTTTTGGGAAAAATTCGAAGAATATGTTTATCGACTTCAAGATTTTCCCAATCGCTAAACATCTGATCACCTTCAAATACAAGAAGCGAATCTACTACAATATTATCATCGATAAACTTCGAATAAGTAATCTCTACCGATTCGTCAGGGAAAAGTCCACTGCCGGTGTTGTGTGATATCGTTCTTAAACCCGTGGTATCGGGCTCTGAAGACCCCTGAAATGGGTTGATATTCATTCTTAATCTGTTGCCTGACTCATCAGCAAACCCTGTCGATGAAATTGTGTAGAATTCACCTTCATTAAGCGCTGTTTCGGTTTGGGCAAACAGAACGGTTTGATCACCAAGAGGACTGTAAAGTGGCCATGCTGTGGTAATTTCATTTTCAAGTGTATCGGATAGTGTGAAAAAAGACTCACCATCCCATTTAACATCCTCAGTCAATCTCAATCTGAGTCTTCTTTCGGAGAGCAAGCCAACACCTTCAAGCCTTGGAGATACCGTATCGGGAATTGAGTAGAAAAGTGTACCGAGGTCTATCTTTTCGCCTTGACCCAACTCAAAAGACTCTTCATGAAAAGGTTGTGCCAGCTCCCTTGGCCTGTCCCAGATTCTGTTTCGGTTAACATCATTAATCCAGATTGCACGGTATGTTCCTTCACTCAGGTAGCCAAAATTTGCAGTTCCTGATGTATCGGTTTGAGAGACATAGTTTGCCCGATTCTCAAAATCCACAGGTTCTCTAAAGAGAAATACTCTGCGCCCGCTCTCTCTTGCACCGGTATCAGCATTTATTATTCGAGCTATCACCTCACCATCATCTAGAAAATCTCCGGTTGAAAGGGCTGAGTCGTAAGATGATGTCATCTTGTTCCGATTAGTATCGGTTACATCTACTCCCACTTTAACAACTACTGTTGT
>SKGY01000014.1 GCA_007117235.1 Balneolaceae bacterium | reverse complement strand
CATTAGAAAAACGACAAACATCTTCATGTAGCTGGCGATAGGTAATTGTTCTGCGAAAGCTATCCGGGTGGTTGGGCTCAAAAATAAAAGCAGTCTTATTACCAATGGTGTTCAGATGACGATCAAGTGCATTTTCAGTGATGTTAAGCTTCCCGCCTTCAAACCATTTGATATCCCCATCTTTAAATCCGCCTGAGTGAACCTTATCCCAGCTTTTTCTCCAGTAAAATGTACCCGCTTCATGTTCCCAGAATTTCAGACGATCTTTTTCGCTCTGATTATAAACTTCCTTGTACTCTTCGAAGGATTTAATATTCAACCACATAATCACTTTCCGTTTTTTTATTGCATGACATTAAAGCGCTTCTATGTTGACTGTTTTTCAGCTTATAATCAAGTAAAACTGCAATTTTGAAGATTTTTATGATAATTATGAGACGTTTTTATTGCAGTGCGTGTTGAATCTATGGCAACCTTCACATCGAATGGCAAACAGTTTGAATAGATCTGGAAATCAACTTGTAGATAATTGGTTCAAAAGCAATAATTGGAGTGTTTTTCCTTTTCAGAGAAGTGTTTGGGAAGCTTGTGGTACTGGTAAAAACGGGCTGCTGAATGCCCCAACCGGAAGTGGCAAGACATTTGCCCTGTTTATGCCATCCATTATTGAGTGGGTTGATTCACATCCTGAAGATTTTCATAGCAGAAAGAATAACGGACTCCAACTACTTTGGATCACTCCGTTGCGGGCCCTTGCTAAAGATTTAGAGCAGGCCATGCAGTCTGCACTTGATGATCTTGATATTCCATGGCAGGTGCAGCGAAGAACGGGTGATGTTTCATCTGCTGTGAAGCAAAGACAGAAGAAACAAATGCCCGAAGTGCTCATCACCACCCCGGAAAGTTTACACGTGCTGCTGGCACAAAAAGGCTATCCCGCCAGATTCCGAAACCTAAAGCGAATAGTTGTAGATGAATGGCATGAATTGATTGGGTCAAAACGAGGAACACAAACCGAGCTTGCTATTTCGCGTTTGCAGGGAATCAGAAAAAATCTTCAGGTTTGGGGAATTTCCGCCACCATTGGAAATCTTAAACAAGCCGGAGAGGTTCTTTTGGGGGTCAATCAAAAGCGAGATCTCGTTATGATACGGTCAGACATTAAGAAAAAAATTAATGTCCACTCTGTTCTCCCTAAATCCGTCGAAACTTTTCCCTGGTCCGGCCATCTTGGAATAAACCTGCTGCCCGACGTGGTGCCCATTTTGGATAAAAGTGGTTCTACTCTCATTTTTACCAACACCCGTGCACAATCCGAGATTTGGTTTCAAAAACTTCTCGAGGCGAAACCCGATTTGGCTGGCACCATTGCACTCCACCATGGTTCACTTGATCGAAACATACGAAATTGGGTAGAAACCTCTCTTCATGATGGCACTATAAAAACTGTCGTTTGCACGTCGAGCCTCGACCTCGGTGTAGACTTTGCACCAGTTGATACGGTAATACAAATCGGCAGCCCAAAAGGAGTATCAAGGTTTCTTCAGCGTGCCGGTCGTAGTGGGCATCAGCCCGAATCTGAAAGTACCATCTGGTTTGTACCAACCAACGCACTGGAGTTGATTGAAGCGGCCGCTTTAAAAAAAGCTGTCAAAACTGGACATGTTGAAGATAGAGATCCAATTCTTAAACCAATCGATGTGTTGGTTCAATACCTTGTCACACTTGCAGTCTCGGAAGGATTTGATCCTGACGAAATATATAAGGAGATAAAACAGACTTTCGCTTATCAAACATTGCAGTCAAATGAGTGGGACTGGATACTCAGTTTTATCAAAGACGGTGGTAAATCACTGTCCAGGTATGATGAATTTAAAAAAGTGGAAGTTGATGAAAATGGGCTCTGGAAAGTGTATGACCGTAGAATTGCTCGTCGTCACAGAATGAGTATTGGTACAATAGCCGGTGACAGTATGCTCAAGGTAAAATATCTGAAGGGCAGCACACTTGGCAGAGTTGAGGAGTGGTTTCTCTCTCAGCTCAACATTGGTGATTCATTCTGGTTTGCCGGAAGAAATTTAGAGCTGGTTAAAATCAAAGATATGACTGCTTTTGTAAGACGTACAAAAGGTGCAAGCAGTAAAGTACCGAGCTATCAGGGCGGCAGAATGTCACTATCATCAAATATGTCAGACTTATTGAGAGATCAACTGCATGAGGCAATTTCCGAATCAACAGATAGCGTCGATTTAAAAGCAATCAAACCGATACTTGATGTTCAAAAACAGCGCTCGATTTTGCCTGATACGAATCAGTTCTTAATTGAAAAGTCGTGGTCTAAAGAGGGTTGTCACTGTTTCTTTTATCCGTTTGAAGGAAGATATGTCCACGAAGGAATGTCTGCATTGATCGCTCACAGAATATCGAAGCTTACACCAATCACATTCTCAATAGCGATGAATGATTACGGTTTCGAACTGCTGTCAGATCAGGATATTCCCATCCAAGGGGCATTGAATCAGGATCTGTTTTCTGATAACAATCTTATTCGCGACTTGCTCGCCAGTTTAAATGATGCCGAACTTGCAAAACGTAGATTCAGGGGAATTAGCCAGATTGCAGGATTGGTTTTCAGCGGATTTCCGGGAAGTCAAAAAGCCGGAAAGCATTTGCAAATGTCATCGTCGCTCTTTTTTGACGTATTTATGGAGTATGAACCTGATAATCTGCTAATACAACAAGCATTCGATGAAGTTTTGCAGCTACAGCTTGATGAAGGCAGACTTCGAAAAGCACTACTTAGAATTAAAAAACAGCAGATTATTCTAAAAGAGATTGAAAAATTCTCCCCCTTCGCTTTTCCAATCTATGTAGATCGTTTACGCGAACGGCTATCCTCCGAAAAGCTCATTGACCGAATAATGAAAATGCAGAAAAGTCTGGAGGCTGAATAATGAAAGTATCCAATACTGAAACATTAAACGTGCATGTTGCAGGGTCAGAATTGACTCTACACCCTGAAAAAGCAATTTATTGGGATGAAGAGAAGCTTTTAATTGTCACCGATATTCATATGGGTAAATCAGGTCATTTCAGAAAATTTGGTATTGCTGCACCATCAGCTATCAACAAAAAGAATCTAAATCGGCTCTCGGCTTTAATTTTACAGTTTGAACCCAAAGAGCTTTTAATACTCGGAGATCTGTTTCACAGTGAAATCAACAAGGATTGGCTGGAATTTGAAAACTGGAGAAAATCATTTCCTGATTTAGAATTCACCCTCGTTACTGGTAATCATGACATCCTGCATCACTCATTTTATGACGCCGGACAGATTCAAACAGCTCATTCATTGAAGCGAGGCGCTTTTACTTTCAAACATCACCACGTCAAAGGACCTGAAAGTGATACAGTTGTTGTATCAGGACATATTCATCCCGCTGTAAAAGTAAAAGCAAGGGGTAGACAATCTATCAAAGTGCCATGTTTCTTAATTAAAAATAATCACGTGTTATTACCCGCATTTGGTGAGTTTACCGGTACACACATCATCAAACCGGATGAAACGGATCGCATATATGGTGTGGTTGAAAAGAGTATAATCACAATAAAACCTCAGCTTCCATGAAGAAAAAAATCTTACTGTTAATTCTTATTCAGCTCCTTTTTTCCGGATGGTTATTAGCACAGACTTCAAATGAATCATTAGCTGAAATCAACCTCGACCGCATTCAATTAAACAGTAATGGAATGTTAATTTTAGGTGGATGGGCAGTCAGTAATATTATAATTGGCGGAGTGGGAATGACTCAAACTTCTGAAAACACATATTACTTTCATCAAATGAATACCGCATGGAACAGTGTAAACCTAGCAATTGCAGGATTTGGATAT
>SKGY01000142.1 GCA_007117235.1 Balneolaceae bacterium | reverse complement strand
CTCTATCGTATATTTCTTATAACGATCAGTTTGGGGTCATTTCTCTTTTTAGCACTTTTGGGTGATCAATTTAGATTACTCATCGATCTTGCAACTACACTATCATTTTTAACCGCTCCCGTTTTGGCATTAATGAACCATAAGCTTATTCATCAACAAGAGGTGAGCGTTGATTACATACCAAAACCATGGCTTTATTGGTTAAGTATATCTGGTATTATTTTTCTAACGGCTTTTGCACTAATTTATCTCTATTGGATGTTCATTTTTTAAACAGATAATATGCTTCGTTCTTTAACTCTACTCTTTCTTAGTTTTTTATTTGCGGCACCGGTTTTCGCTCAGCTTTATCCCACTCAATACCGTGTGCCCGGACAGCAATGGACTCAAATTAAATCAGAGCACTTTAAAATTATATTCCCTGAGAGGTACAGAAATGAGGCGATGCAATCTCTTTCAATTCTCGAAGCTGAATATGCGGACATTCAGAATCTGGTAGGGGGTGATTTGCAGCGTTTTCCATTTATTTTAAACCCTGAAAATGATCGTTCTAACGGCTTTGTCACTCCACTCAACTTCAGATCCGAGGTTGAAATTGCACCGATTCGCGGTAAAGCATTAAACCCAAAATCGGGTAATTGGCTCGAATCCGTAATGCCACACGAGCTGGTGCATGCACTTCATTTTAGTGGAAATCCCCCGGCTCTTACCCGCGTACTCGGACTTTTTTCTCCTGACATGAGACGATCAGTTCACTCGGCAGCGCCGCTTGGTACGCTGGAAGGAATTGCTGTTCATCATGAATCTCATGGAACAATTTCTCAATCAGGAAGGGGTAATTACCCATACTTCTATAATCAATTTAATACCCTCCTGAACACCCCTGACGAGTGGTCTATGGGCCAACTTGTTCATGTTACTGACTACACCCCGCCATTCAACCGTCACTATATTGGCGGGTATGAGTTCACAAACTGGTTGCAGTCAACATATGGTGATGATACTGTAAAACGGGCTATAAAATTTCACTATAAATATCCGTTTTTTGGCTATGGTACTGCATTGAGGCATTCTACCGGCCAGTGGCCCGGTAGCCTGTATAAGGATTTTACAGAAGATGTAAAAGAGAGAGAAAGTGAACGGCTTAGCTCAATCTCTGATAATACCGATGCGTATCAAAATGAAATACCCTTTGACGGTAAGTGCCGAAGATTAAGCAGGCCAATATGGCTAAGTGAATCTAAACTCATTTTTTACGCTCGCACTTGCAATCGCCCTGCTGGCTTTTATCTCTACGACACTGAAACAAATGAAACAGATTTGTTGAAAGAGGTAATCATTTCTGAAGATGTCTATTACTCGCTGTCTCCTGATAAATCCAGACTTTATTATTCAAGGTATCATCGGGATTCTAAGTATGATAATCTCTTTCGTGGAGATATATACGAACTTGAAATTCAATCAGGCCAAACACGAAGACTTTCAAATAAGCAGAGATTATTCTCACCCGAATCGTCATCCAATACCCTCTTAGCCCTCAAAACTCAATCATATCGACAAACTTTGGTGAGTGTTGACTTGATTGATGAAACTATTGATGAGGGATATAATCAATTGCCTGAATCGAGCATTATTCAGGTTTCTGCTAACCCATTACGTCCTGATCAAACAGCAATTATCGGTAAGGTAAAGGGGGTGCAGGCTATATGGTTATATGATCTTTCAGAGTTCGAGTCGCTTCTTTCCGGCAATCCGGATATCGTATTTGAAAATGGCTCTGTTTTTGATCTTCAATGGAGTAATGACGGCTCACGTCTTCTTTTTATCAGTGATCATACCGGCACAATGAATGCATATGAGTATCGACCTGACACGAATGAAATCTATCAGTTAACATATAGTTCTCATAATATTTATGAGGCCTCCTATTCACCTGATGACAGCGAAATTTCTTTTATTCGGCAATCAGGCTACGAGCAATTAGTCTTTACCATGCCACTATCTAATGCCATTCATGAATTGATTGAACCTGCCACATGGGCTATCAATGAGGGGGTTGCGTCACAATTAAATCGTCCGTTAATGAATCGTGAAGATTTATCATTTTCTGACGAGTGGATTGAAGAGGAGTATAAAACAGGGTTATCCTGGCTTAAACCCCGTCTTTGGCTGCCAACATACGAAACTCAATCTGGCTTTGATAAATTCGGTGTCTCTTTTGAAAGCGTGGATCAGATGAACAGCCAGTCATATTCACTCTCCTTGGATCACTATTTGGACAGATTATGGTTCGATCTCACTTACAGTCACAAATCATTTTATCCCGGTTTCGAAGTAGACCTTTTTAGCAGACCATCAATTACAAATTTTCGGATATCAGAAACTCAGGTTCAATCATTTCTTCAGCAATCAAGAGGGGTATCTCTCAAGGTACCTATTCGATATGTAATTGAAAGCAACGCCCGTTTTACGTCACTGCTTGTTGAGCCACAATACACACTTAATCAACTTCGATTCCTTGATCCGTTCAATTCATCAGTTGCATATTCGGAATTTGGAACCAGACATACCGCAGGATTCCGCACTGTCTTTAACTACAGAGTTAGACAGTTCATCAGAGACGTTCAACCCAATAAGGGAACCGTTTTTTACACTGAAACTCGTTATGGGTTGAACAGAGATAGTATAGAGCTCAATACAGGACAAGTTTCAGGTACAATTAACTTGCTTGAGAGACAGGGGTTCAGGGGGGGTCTTATTACTTACCTCGCACCACTTCAGCGTTTTAATCAGTCGTTACAGCTTAGGATTGAAGGAATCACCCAAACTGATCTTCCGGTTTTCAATATTTCATCACTTTATTCAGAAACCTTTGTTGAAGATCCTCTTCCGGCCGTAAATAACGTCGGCCTTGTCAACACCCGATATACTATTCCATTGGTTTATCCTGATGATGGCGGACTTTTGCTGCCTGTATATCTTTCAAATATTTACCTCGTACTGTTTTCTCAAACTGCAATTGATCTAAACAGCCAGGATTTAATTGAGGGTAGCAGATCTGTATACGGCGCCGGTATCCGATCCCGGTTCAGAATAAGTAATCTGGCCTTTGATATTGGCTTTTCAATTGGGTGGGAGCCTACAAGAAATAACTTCACAGGTCATTTTGGAAGCTTTTAATTCAGCTCAAAATTCTCTCTTTTTCTTGAAACTCCAAACTCAATGGTGGGTGCGGGAATAATAGTCATACCCTCCAGCCGATCCGGGTTTAACTCCCGATCGTTAACTACATCTCTGATGAATACCTCTCTTATCTGATCAGGATACTTGTTCATTATTGCCCGATAGATATCAGGGTCACGCTCGCCTGAATCTCCAACTAGTATAAATTCTCGTTCAGGAAAATGTTTAAATAGTTGGTCGATTTGTCCAAGTTTCTGTTCAAACGTCAGATTTTCATTGGTTACAAATTCAGAAAGGTCTCTCCACGAACTAATTGTCGTTACATTTTTTCTGGCGTTTTTCATATGAAAGGTACCCTCAGGAAAGCCTGCATAGTCGCTGAATAAAAATCCTGAAAGTGCTCTATATAACTGCCATGGTGATCCTGATACATAATGAAAAGACGCATCGCTCCAAGCACTGTACATTTCCGCCATACCCTCGGCAGCTGAATATTCAATAAAAAATGTATTCCTAACAACAATCTGAGACCCTGCCGGTATTTCAGTCTCTTTCACTGTGTCATCAATATCAGATACCACGGATAATCCCTCTGACTTCATAAAGTTGACCATTCCATTGCCCGAATATCGTCTTGCTGATGCTTTGAGTGTCAGTTTGACGTCACCTGATGTATCATCTATCAGGAGACTCAGTGAGTCTGCATGAATTCTCAAATTACCTCTGATAT
>SKGY01000157.1 GCA_007117235.1 Balneolaceae bacterium | reverse complement strand
CTGAAATCATTTGCAGGTTGCCTTGATCGTCAATAGGCCACAAATCATTTGGTTTGTCCCAATACAGTTCAATGCCGTTTTGATCAGGATCTTGAAGGTAGATCGCTTCTGAGACGCCATGGTCAGAAGCACCATCAATGTTATAGTTGTGGTCGGTTAAGCGTTTAACAATAACGGCAAGATCCTTTCTTGTCGGATAGAGAATGGCAACATGAAAGAGACCGGTACTGTATTGAGGTGGATTTGAAGCATCCTTGCTCTGCCATGTGTTCAGACCAATGTGATGATGATAACCACCTGCAGAAAGGAAAACAGCACTGTCTCCATAAAATTGGGTTACTTTAAATCCGAGCAGGTCCCTATAAAACTTTAATGATCGTTCAAGATTTGAAACCTTTAGGTGGACGTGTCCAATTCTTGTTTGATCCGGAATATTGTAACTGTTATCCATTGTCTATCTCTTTGGGGATGTTTCAAAAAAGACGTTTAGAGATGTAAGTGGAATAGGTTTTCTGGCATAAATAAATCCTTCGGCATACTTGAAACCACCTAAATGGCCAAAGTGCATAGCTCGTGCTCTAAGTGCCTCAAAAAATAGTGGGTCAGAAATATAGGTTTCAGGCTCATCTCCTGGATTGTCAATATTAAATTGAGACTTAAAGGCTTTAATTGCCTGCTCTTTAATTTCGATTGTTTCGGTTATATCAAAAACAAAATCAGGGTCAAATGGCTGGTTCTGCATGTAGTGTAAAATGTGGGCGGGGCGGTGCGGTTCTTGCAGTTTGCCGTCATCATCTTTGGTTTTAATTTTAATCAGTCCGCTAAAGAATATTGCATCAGCAATTAATTTTGCTCCATCGCCATGGTCGGGATGTCTGTCGGCAGGGGCAGGAAGTATGCAAACGTGAGGTTTTAGTTTTCTTACAGCACGTATAATTGGCAACTGCAGCTCTCTAATGTTTTCAAGTTGAGTATCCGGTAAACCTAGATTTAGTCTCTGTTTTAGTCCAAGAATTTTTCCCGCGTTGTCTGCCTCATTTAATCGCCCTTCAGGTGTACCACGAGAACCCATTTCACCTCGTGTTAAATCCAATACGGCAACTTGTTTACCCAATTGAACCAATTTTGCCAACGTTCCTGAACAGCCTAGTTCAGTGTCATCAGGGTGAGATCCAAAAGCCAGTACATCAATACTCATAGATTCTTAGTGCTTTGATAAGTTTAAATTTTTATAAATATAGTGAAACGAAAGATTAATCTTTGCGTATGTGGCTACTGTTCCCGCATGATTTAATTGCTTTATCACACAAAAAGATAAATGAATAGAATACTTATAAGCCTGATTGAAGGTTCAAAAATTGCCTTCACTGCTCTCTGGGCTAATAAAACCAGATCCATTTTAACGACCACCTGTATTGTTATTGGAATTGTTTCTGTAACCGCAATGAACACCATTACTGATGGTGTTGACAGGGCGTTTGATGAAAGCATGGATATGCTGGGACAAAATGTTGTGTTTGTTGAGAAGTGGCCGTGGGGATTCGGCGGTGAATATAAATGGTGGGAGTATAGAAATCGGCGGGAAATGCAGCTCTCATATGTGAATGATTTAAGGAGGCTCGTTCCAAGCGCCTCCGAGGTGGCTGCTACAGCTAACCGATCAACAACAATAAGATATCAGGATAGAACTGCTGAAAGAGTTGGACTGGCAGGAGCAACGTCTAGTTATTTTTTGACAGCAGGTTTAAACATTTCTGATGGCAGAGCATTCAACGAGGCTGATGAGCAACGTGGATCAAGAGTTGTGGTTTTAGGTGCCAGTGTGGTTGAAGCTCTGTTTCCAAATCAGGACCCAATTGGCAAACAGGTAAGAATACAGGGACAGCGATTCTTAGTTATCGGGACACTCGAGAAACAAGGAAATTTTTTGGGTCTTGAGGATACTGATAACAGATTGATAGTACCAATTACAGCTTTTGCCACTATTTATGATTTGAGATGGGGTATGCAACTTTCAGTTCAATTTCCGGATGAAGAAACGCTTGTTGATGGAGAGTATGAAGTGATTGGTGCCATGAGACAAATTCGTGGTTTAGATCCTTTGGATGATGATGATTTTGCCATAAACAAGGCGGCACTGTTTGAAGAAGAATTTAAGGGAATGAAAATGGTTATTTATGGAATTGGAATTTTCTTAACCGGACTTGCTCTCTTTGTTGGCGGGATTGGGGTGATGAATATCATGTTTGTGTCAGTAAAAGAGAGGACAAAGGAGATCGGAATAAGAAAAGCAGTAGGTGCAAAATCGTGGGAAATAAAACTGCAATTTCTAATGGAGTCGATTGTAATCTGTATGGTGGGCGGGGTGATTGGTGTACTACTCTCAATTGGAATAACCTATATCATAAATCAATTTTTTGTGGCTTACATGGATTGGACAACCGTATTGAATGCAATACTGCTTTGTACATTTATCGGACTTCTCTTTGGATATCTGCCGTCAAACAATGCTGCTAAATCAGACCCCATAGAATCATTGAGGTACGAATAAATGAATTTATTTGAAGTTTTCAGACAGGCAATTGACTCATTACGATCAAATAAGTTAAGATCGTCACTAACGCTGCTTGCAATTTCTGTAGGGGTATTTGCCATCATTAGTGCAAATACAGCCGTTCTTGTGCTTGATAACTACTTCAAGGATACACTTAGCCTGATGGGTGGAGATGTCATCACCGTTTCTAAATTCCCGTCTATTTCAATGGGTCCAACTGATTGGGAAACATATAGAAATAGACAGGACATTACCATCGCCCAAATGGAGAATCTCCAGGATTTGAGTCAATCTGCTTCTGAGGTTGGCCCAAACAGGACCTATAGAACAACGAGGGTGAGTTATGGTGAACGCGAAACTGAACCCAATATCGGAATCAGGGGAGGGAATGAGTTCTATCTTGCCAACAATGCCTATAACATTGAGGAAGGACGTAATTTTTTACCTGAGGATATAGATTACGCGAGATCGGTTGCAATTATAGGAGCAGATGTGGAGTCAGCACTCTTCGAAAATGAGGAGGCGCTGGGTAAAGTGATTAGAATAGAGGGGAGGCCCTATACTATTATTGGGGTAACCGAGGCAAAAGGGAATGTATTTGGTTCAACTCTCGACCGATTTGTTGTAATACCATACACTCATCTTGCAGGTATTTATGGTCGAAACTGGAATATTGGGATACAGGTGCGTGCAGGTTCAGTTGAAAACGTTGCTGCCACAATTGATGAAATAACAGGCGTACTTCGAGCAATTCGAAAAGTTGACCCGGCTGATGCAAATGACTTTGAGATTACAACCAATGAAACACTTGGCAATGCATTTGATAGCTTTACAGGTGTTCTATACATGATTGGTTTTGTTATTGGTGGTATAGTTCTATTGGGTGCTGGAATTGGTGTGATGAACATTATGCTGGTATCCGTTAGTGAACGAACAAGAGAGATAGGTGTAAGAAAAGCAGTTGGTGCAACGCGCAAAGCCATTGTATCGCAATTCTTAATGGAATCAATCGCAATCTGTCAGATTGGTGGTGTGATTGGCATCATCATTGGTGCAGGATTGGGAAATGCGGTAGCATTATGGCTCGACTCCAGTGTTGTTATCCCCTGGGGATCTGCAATGGGCGGAGTTTTAGGTATGATGATTGTGGGTGTTGTATTTGGAGTTTATCCTGCATTTAAAGCTGCTCAGCTTGATCCAATAGAGAGCCTCAGATACGAGTAAAAGATATCTTATCTCAGTTTAAGCTTATGAAAGCTTGATATTGGCTCTATAATATTCCATTCTGATATAGAAACTATTTGTAACAAATAGGTTTTATGGTTAACAAATAACACCTTATTTTATATTTAGTACAATTG
>SKGY01000109.1 GCA_007117235.1 Balneolaceae bacterium | reverse complement strand
GCACGGCAAGAATGAACATGAGGAGACTCGAGCCACATTTTCGCAAAGCGCAGATCATTCAGAAATAGTGGTTGTTCTAAACCCTGATGAATCTCAGATTCTCGCTGAAATCATGACTGAGAAACGGCCAATTTCAGATTTTGATAAATATTTTGGCCACAAAAGCACACCCGGTTTTAACCCGTTAACCCATCTCGAGTTTTTTGGTGTTATCAATCAAACCACCATGCTGGCTACTGAAACGCAAGAGGTTATGAATATCCTGAAAAGTGCAGCTAAAGAACGTTTTGGCGAGGAGAATGTACTCGATCATTTTGCCGATACGACCGATACTCTATGTTATGCCACAAATGAGAATCAATCAGCAACATACGCTTTGGCTGATGCTAACCCGGACGTAGCAATTGTAGTTGGCGGTTACAACTCATCAAATACCATGCACCTGGTTGAGATTTTGGAACATCACTGCCCTACTTATCATGTAAGAGATGCGAGTGAGTTTGAAAACCCGGATCAGATCCGACACTTCAATCAGTGGAAAAAAGAGATGCTCACAACCCAAAACTGGCTTCATACTGATAAGAGTGGATTGCGAATTGCACTTACATCGGGAGCGTCGTGCCCTGATGTTCTTGTTGATGAAGTGCTGTTAAAAATTCTTTCGTTTTATCCCGATTCAGCTGATGTGAATGAAGTTCTCAGACCATTTGAAGAGACCCTGATAGCTAAAGGGTAATTAAGATTAGTTTAGTCAGTTATGATATTGAAATAGGAGATTGAGGTTGGGTGATAACTTCTCAATCTAATATTGATATCTGTCATTGTTTGTTCAATAATAGGGGTGATAAAACCGGTATTATCTGCCTCTATATCATCATAATTCACATAGGCCTGAAACGGTCTGCTCCCCTGAACCTCAGAATATCTGTTAATTGGCACATCATATCTCACAATTATAGATGAAGGATTAAACGTCACCGCTTTTCCGGATGGCATGTTACGGGTTCGGATTGGAATTCTTACTTCAGATTCGGTGAATTCTGAAATATTCGCTTCATAAAGTACGCTGGTTGCTTCCAGTCTGATTCCTCCCGTTGCGGGATTTAATCCAATTAATCGCTCAATGCTGCGATTCACATCATTCATTTCTACTTCTACCGTTAGCCACTCGTCTATGTCTGCCAATTTAGACCTTGCCCCACTAATTGTTATGCTGTCAGGGGTCAAAGCCGGTCGATCAACAAGGCCAAATTGCGAACTTATATTTAATGAAACACGTGGCTGAACAGGGACTCTTTTCGTTATTCTCTCCTCAGTTTCTATCTCAATAATAATAGGGTCAACCTGAATTACATTCAGATCAGAAAAAGCACTAACCTGATTTCTCATCTGTTCAAACAGGTTAATTTGGCGGGAGTCAGCACTCAAACTTACCCGTGGTGGGTTGCCGTAAAGCGGAATTAACTGCCAGCCTTCTCCACTCAAATTTACCGATACATAGTCAGGTAGCTCTGTGCTGAGGGCAACATCTTCAGGTATATTCACCACCTGAATAGGTACGTTAATTGTTACATTAAAATCACGACTCAAATTTATGATAAACCACAAACAGAGTGCCAGAAATATTGATGCAATGAAAACGATAATTTTCTCCCGCCCGACAAATTCAGATCCATCAGTCTCATTTGGCTTACCGGCCTCACCCCGGGTAAAGAAGTTTCTTATTCTGTCTGATATAAAAGAAATCAAGTTCATACCAGCAATGTAATATGGTTAAGGGATTTATGCACGAACGATTATCTCTTTTACTACTTTTGAGCCCACTTTCTCATTCAGCTGTTTTATTATCGAAAAACGATTTGAGTGAATTTCATGTCGCCAAGCTTCATTATCAACATAAACGATCAGTCGATTTCCCTCAAACTTCAAGTCTTTTGTAACCGATTTTATTCTCTCTCCGACCACCGAAGGCCATAAATGTAAGACCATGCCTCGTTTCAGTTCTGTCTGATGAGGCATCTTTTTGATGTACTGCTTTAGCAGCTGATTTAAAGATTGTGGTTTTCGATTAAATGCCATTTCAACTCTTCTCTTTTACATTTCCGTCCTGAACTTGAAACCATTTGTTGCCATTATCCTCAGAAAATTGATCTGCGTTAAATGGACGATCATTAGCAGATGTGATAAATATCTGACCCTTATGTAACGTAAGAGTTTCTGTGATAATGTCTGTCTTCTGCTGATCTAAATTTCCAAATACATCATCAAGAATCATAATTGGCAGATCATCAAGTTCATCAGAGTAGTAAAACAGCTGTGCCATTTTTAATGCCATAGAATAAAGACGATGCTGCCCCTGCGACCCAAAATTTCTTAGTTCCATGTCACCCAGATAAAATACAATTTCATCTCTGTGCGGACCAATAAGCGTTTGCTCACGCTCTGCCTCTTTTTCAAAATTTTCTTCGAGCAGTTTTCTATATAGCTCTTTAACCTGCTCAACCGATTCAACACTATCTGTAATTGTCTGATACTCTAATTTAGGCTCTAAATTGAATTCAGATATTGTCCTGTACTGAACTGCCAAATATCGTTTAAATCGATTCAGCACGTCAGATCTCTTCATAATGATTGAAGAACCTTTTTCTACAAGCTGATTATTCCATGGCTCCAGATAGGTTGCCAATTCAGAAAGTGGACCCCTATACTCTTGAAGCAGCTTATTTCTCTGTCGCCTAATTTTTCTGTAAGCGATCAAATCACGTAGATATTTAGGCGAAATCTGACTAATCAGCCCATCCAGAAACGACCGGCGTTCGGCAGGGCCGTCACTTGTGAGTTTCAGATCCTCCGGGCTCAACACCACCACCGGCACCATTCCTATCAAATCTGAGAGGCGTTCCAACGGACTGTCGTTAACGAAGATTTTTTTACCATCACCGCGAGAATAGCTGCAGCTTACTTTAAATGATGATCTGATTTCACCTTCAAAATCACCATCAATCATAAAGTATTTATGCTCGTGATGAGCCACATACTGATCACTACTCGCCACAAAACTGCGACTCATGCATAGATAATGAATAGCATCAACAATGTTGGTTTTACCCGCACCATTTGAGCCCGTTATCAAATTCAGAAATGGCGCCGGTATGATTTCCGTGGCCTCATGATTTCTGAAATTTGTAAGCTTTAGCCGGTTGATGCGCATTCGCTGAAATAAAGTTTTGTTTGTCTGACAGTTAAGGTAAGCTGATGGAGCGTGATTATCGAATTGATTGATGAGTAAATTCTCTCAATCATCAAGTGCGCTATACACACCATTCGACCAGCCAAAACCATCCTGCAACGGATATTCGCCACCACCGCCCTCTTTTGCAAGATCGGCTACATTGTACTTCTCAACCATTTTCCCGGTATTTTGAAAAATCCGGTTGTTCAATTTTAACCACCGTGACTTGACCGTAGATGCCAACTCTGAGAAGCCGTATCTCTCTAGACCCCTGATTGCCATCCACTGAAGCGGCGCCCAGCCGTTAGGGTAGTCCCACTGCTCTCCGGTATGATTTGTTGTAGTAGTAAGCCCCCCGTCTTTCAGAAATTTTTCTTCTAGCATGTTTGCAACAGATGACGCCTGCCCGAAATCAGCAAACCCAAAGTAGAGGGGATAAACAGCTGCCAGCGACCAAACATTTGTCTGCTTCTTTTTAGCACAATTGTAATCGAAGAAAAATCCTTTAGAACTGCTCCACATCAATTGATTGATGGCATATTTCTGTTTTTTAGCAGCTTCGTCAAATAATCCAGCCTGATCAGAATTACCAATTGTTCTATTCCATTCTGAACACTTCTTCTCCATAAACCATAGAAGGACATTCAGATCAACAGGAAGAATGTTTGTTGTTTCAATTGTTGATAGATTTTTTTGATCTGAAAACCACCGACTGGAAAAGTCCCACCCCGATTCACACGCTGCCCTAATATCCCTATAAAATTGCTCTCGGTCTGTTTCATCTATTTTTTCGGCCAGCTCAACATCCTCAAACCAACTCTCCTGCCGTGGTGCAGGATAATCATCCCAATATCTGTTCAGTCTAAAATTATTGTCTTTATCGTCTGAAATGCTCAGCGACCGCCTGCTGTCTTCACCGGTACGATCCATCCAAAATTGATACTCTTTTTCAACTGCAGGTAAAAATTCTGCAATCTTTTCCTCACCATAGTGAGAGATGACAAGATCAACCATCGGAGCAAAAAATGGTGGTTGTGATCTGCTTAAATAATAAGCTCTGTTGCCGTTGGGAATGTGCCCGACCGTTTCAATCAGATGACGAAAATTCTCCGTCATTGATAATACCATCTCGTGGTGACCATCTGCCATTAAGCCCTGTGCGGTAAAATAGCTGTCCCAATAGTAAATTTCCCGGAACCGTCCACCGGGAACTACATATGGTTTTGGGAGTGGCAGAAGCGAGCTTCCAGAATTAGTATTGCTGTCTGACTTCCTGAAAAGTTGTGGCCATAAACTCTGAATATGTTTTCTGCATGAGCTCTGCGACACTATTTCAGCGTGTTCAGTCTCATTTTCAGGTAGATAAAAATGAGTCTCTATAAAGCTCTTCAGATTGAAGTCTGGAGTCTCTTTTTCAGATTTCCACGTTTCAATGATGTTTGAACTCTCACTTTTTGGGACCATATCCACAAAATGCTTTGAGTCAGGGTATATCCGCTGCTTTTGAACGGCTTCAAAAAGTTCACCTGAAAGCTGAATATAATCTCTTACGTGCACTCTATTTTTCTCCATCGCTGCTGCTGTTTAAATCAAATTGAGCACGTTTTCTTCTGTAGGGAATCAGAATCAGGAACAGCAGGATTAATGGCACGAGGGTAAAATAAAATGCAGTTTGTCCATCCAGACGCCCAAATAAAAATCCGGTAACAATTGAACCCGTTGTTCCACCAAGAGCTGAAAAAATAACGATGAGTCCGGTCATCCCACTCTGTCGGTTTTTTGGTAACGCACTTAGTATAGATGAGCTTAATGTTGGGTAGATGGGCGCTAAAAAGAGACCTATCGCCGGCAACACATATGCTGCAAGTGGAACAGATCCCCATCCTGTTACAGACCCCGGCTCAATACCAATAGTGAGTGGCAACACCAGTAATACAAGAACCATCGCCATCAGTATGCAGGACTGAAGTACATAAAACCAATGAACTCTCTTCATCACATATCCGCCTAAAAGCCTACCTGCGGCCAGAGCCCCGGCGTATATGCTCGTAATTTGCACACTGATTGCATCAGGCAGTTGGAGTACCTGAAAATTAAACGTTGGCAGCCAGGTATTTAAAGCCTGCTCTATATAAACGTACAAAAATGCACCTATGATGAAAAAGATGACCACAACGTATTTGATCAGTCCAAGCATATCGTAAAAATCCTGAACCGGACTCTCAGTTTCAGTTTTTATTGAACTCTCATCCAGCTCGGTGGAGATCAAAAGAGCCAGGGCAAGTCCGCCGATTGCAGCTAATACCCAATATGTATCTAGCCATGTGATTGTATCATGATTGTTGGCCACATCAATAAAAAAGCCGAACAGCCAGAAACCTCCGAGCACGCCAACCATAAAAAATCCCTCCAGTATACTCATGAAACTTGCATGATCACTGGCATCTTCTGTAACCAAACTCACTGTTGAATAGACTGAAATTTTGATAAGGGCAAAGCTCACCCCAACCATCGCAAAAAGAAGTTGAGACATAGCAAAGCCACCAATCAGAGGCATCATGATACTTCCGATAATAACCACAACAAGACCGGTCATCATCGCTTTTTTGTAACCAAAACGAGGAATCCACGAAGCCAGAAGAAATGACGCAATGGCTATAGAGAGATCTTTATAGGCCTCTAAAACACTGGCTGATTCAGGGTTTACTCCAAAGTCGTTGATTACCTGTAGCACTACCACACCCACGCTATTCAAGAGAATAGCAAAGATGATATAGTTACAGATCAATGAGAGTTTAATTCTCCAGTTTTTCATTCGTTCAGTTCAGGTTAGCAGATATAAAATCTCAGTTTAAACGACTGAAAAGTAGTTTTCAAATGTAAGAGTTCAAATTATTTTTCACCTAAGCGGCGATACCATAAACAAAAAAAGGGGTAAGCTATTCGCCCACCCCTTGTTCATTCTTGTTCTTATTCGGTTTAGAATCCAAAAACATCTTTACCTAAAAAGATCGCGCTTTCTGCCAGCTCTTCTTCAATTCTGAAAAGCTGATTGTATTTGGCGATACGATCGGTTCTGCTCATTGACCCTGTTTTTATCTGACCTGCATTTGTAGCCACGGCGATATCAGCAATAGTTGTATCCTCGGTTTCACCAGATCGGTGAGATATAACAGCTGTGTAATCATTTTTATGAGCCATCTCAATTGCATCGAGTGTCTCAGTAAGCGTACCGATTTGATTCACTTTGATAAGAATCGAATTACCAACACCTTTTTTGATTCCATCAGCGAGCCGGCTGGTATTTGTTACAAATAGATCGTCACCAACCAACTGCACTTTATCTCCAATTGCATCGGTTAGAACTTTCCATCCATTCCAGTCATCTTCATACATACCGTCTTCGATCGAGATAATCGGATATTTATTAACCCAATCAACCCAATACTCTACCATTGCGTCTGCATCACGGGTTGAGCCGTCACTCCATTTGAATTCATAAAGTCCTGTTTCGGAATTATAAAATTCGGAGGCGGCGGGATCGAGTGCAATCAGCACATCATCACCCGGTGTAAAGCCTGCTTTTTCAATCGCAGTTAAAATAACTTCAACAGCCTCTTCATTGGACTTTAGGTTTGGTGCAAAACCACCCTCATCACCAACTGATGTATTGTAGCCTTTGTCTGACAGTACTTTTTTCAGATTATGAAAAATCTCTGCACCCATTTGAACTGCATGGCTGTAAGATTTAGCACCTGATGGCATAACCATAAATTCCTGTGGATCAACATTGTTGTCTGCGTGCGAACCACCATTGATAATGTTCATCATCGGTAACGGAAGAACTTTTGCATTAACACCACCCAGGTATCTCCATAAAGGAAGGCCCGTTGTTTGTGCTGCAGCTTTAGCTACGGCCATCGAAACACCAAGTATTGCATTCGCACCAAGCTTTGATTTATTAGGCGTGCCGTCAAGCTGAATCATCAGCTGATCAATTTCAGTTTGCAGATGAGCAGGATAACCTACCAGCTCGTCGGCAATGTCATTGTTTACGTTTTCAACTGCTTTCTTTACGCTTTTCCCTAAATAGTAATTGCTCTCGCCGTCTCTTAGTTCTACGGCTTCATGCTCTCCGGTAGAAGCGCCGGATGGTACAGCTGCCCTTCCAACTATTCCATTGGTAAGGTGTACATCAACTTCTACTGTCGGATTGCCCCGCGAATCCAAAATTTGTCGCGCATGAATATCTTCTATTAAACTCATAGTCCTTTTTTTCTGTTAATTTATAAATATCCTGTTAAGGTACTGTTTAATCCTCTTTTCATAAAGTAAAACAAATGAAACCAATTCTTTTATTTGATATTGACGGCACTCTATTGCACGTAAAACGTGACTTTCTCAGTGGATTAATCAGATCGCTGTTCGATGAATATAGTCTCGATTTTAAATCTGTAAAATCAACATCGTTTGCAGGACGCACTGATAAAGACATCTTTTTTGAGCTGATTAAATCAGGTGGGCTTAAGGAGTCTGACTTCGATTCAATCAAAAAGTCTTACATCAAATTAATGAGAACCCAATTTTCAAACGTTCATGTAAATCCTATAACAGAAGCTTTAAAAGCTGCCAGATATGCCAAACAAAATGGCTTTGAAGTGGGATTATGCACAGGTAATTTCGAAGAAATAGCTTATCTGAAAGTAGAAACAGCAGGCATGGAGGGTCTGTTTAATTTTGGAGGATTCGGCTGTAATCACACCGATCGAAAATATCTGCCCGGTGCAGCTCACAATTCTTATCAGAAAGTGTATGCTAAATCTCCTGAACCGCAACAATATGTTGTAATCGGAGATACTCCGAACGATATAAGATGTGCAAAATATTACGGAGCACGTTCCATTGCAGTCACTACCGGTGGATTTGACAAAGACCACCTTAAAAAGTACCAACCGGATCTTATTCTCGCCTCTCTAGACCAACCTGAAAGATGGCTCGCTCAAATTTAGTTTACCACAGCCACCCAAATGTAAATGTGATTTGAGGTGTTCCAAAGAACTTCTGAGGTGAAAAAAAGTCTTCGTAAACGATTGACCCAATCGGATCATTCGGGTCAGTGAATTCATATGGAAATCCACCCTGTGGATTGCTTGTAAACACGGGTTGACGAGGAGACATTATCTGAATTCCATCGGGGAAATAGTAGAACATATACCCAAACTCTATCGAATTCAAACGGCTAAAATTACTTCCAATATCTACACCAATTTTAACCTCTCCCGTGCCTCCCAAGTACCAGTCTCCATCACCCCAGCCACTAAACATATCATTTATCGGTTCAACATATATTGGTGGAAGTGACTCTCTGAATCCACTTTCGTTCAAGTCTTCAAAATAGGGATAGGCAAATGCAGCTACACCACCGGCTGAAGCTGCCACAAAGAAGCGGTAGTTATCCTGGATAAGATCAGAAAATAGTCGTTGTCTCATTCCTATTCTCAATGGCATTGCAAATGCTCGTTTAAATTTATTTGGAACAATCTGCTGACCAAAAAAGAAATCCGTAAATGTCTGCTCGGTGGCATCCCTTAAACCGGTGACTCCGAAATTAAGTGTGAATTCTGTTTGAGGAGCAATTACTCTTCTGAATTCTCCGCCAAAACCGAATCCAAAATTATTCATGTTGAAATCAAATCCGAACCCGGAACTGTAAACATCTTTTATACTGAAGAGATTTCTTTCTATCTGCCGTACTTCAGGTTCTTGAACCTGAGCATTTGCATTACCAACTAAAAAAATGTTTGAAATAAGCACTACAGCGAGTGCAATTATAAACTTAGGCATGATCTAAAATGTATAAACTGTTGAGTTTTCAGTACTCTTAACGAAAATAACTTCTGTTCCATTGTCTGCATTGAATTTATTTAAGAGTACAAATTTTAAAATTCGTTTTCTCTTTTAAAAATCCGTATTTGATTATTGTTGTATTTAGGCTTTTATTCAGGCAGAAATTTTGCCCACTTTAAGCACCAATTCAACATGGATAAGTGATCATGAGTACAGTCACAAAATACTTGGTTTACGGACCAAACGACACACTTCGAAGAATTCCTACTAAACTTCTGGATTCTATTGAACCTAAGTATCTTTACAAATACAACTCTCCTGCAAACAAGGATGAGATTTACGTCGCTGTTTACGAGCAATTTGAAAAGCAGATAAATGCAACCATCACGCTAACCTGTGTAATGGAGTGCAACGCCGATCACACCCGCATTGAATTAAAAAAAGCAGGTGGAAGAATGGGTTTCCGCGGAAGCTCTCTCTCAGAAGAGAAAAACATTGAGTCTGATGTTGTCGATTTTATCATGGATTTCTCAAAACGATTTGGCTTATCCTTGCAAGAAGAAGTTGAAAAACAATCTTCCGAAGAAGAGGAAGATTAAGTTTAATCATTTCTCCTTATGAGCAAAGATACAGAACAGGTGTGGACAGTTGTGTCTATGCTTGAATGGGCTACTACTTTTTTTTCTGAAAAAAAGGTTGACAGCCCCCGATTGAGTATCGAATGGCTCATTGCTGATGTATTAGATATCAAGCGCCTTGATATCTACCTTCAATACGATCGTCCTTTTTCAAGGCAAGAGTTGAATGAGCTGCGTCCGCTTATCAAACGAAGAGCAAATCACGAACCACTACAGTACATAACAGGGCGCACAGATTTTATGGGTATTCCCATCACTGTCAATAAATCTGTGCTCATTCCCCGGCAGGAGACTGAACAGCTAATTGAGATTATCCTAAAGACCTCTGCTTTTTCGCAAACACAAAAATGCAATGTACTAGACATTGGCACCGGCAGTGGTTGTATTCCCATTGCAATAAAATCGTTTCGACCGGAATGGAGCTGCACCGCAATTGACATTTCTGAAGACGCGCTGGTTGTTGCAAGAGAAAACGCTCAAATAAACAATCTCAATATTAACTTCCATCATTGTGATCTCAATAAGATTCTCAACAATAAAGTAATTGCAGACTCTGACTGGGACATCATCGTATCTAACCCTCCATATATCACCTTTGAAGAGAAAGAGTCACTCGACCCACAAGTTGTAAATCATGAGCCCGCACTGGCTCTTTTTGATAAGGATCCACTTTCACTTTATGAGAAAATCGCATCCTTTGCAGCAAGTAAAAAAGCTGAACTCTACCTCGAATGTAACGACAAGCTTACACCCGATATCTTAAGCATGATAGAGCAGTATTATATCGACTCAAAAATTGTATCAGATCTTGATGGCAATCCAAGATTTCTAATAGCTCTGAATTCCTCTAAATAACTACACCTCAACCCCTTTTTTAAGTCTCTTAATACTATTTCTCAGCATGGTGTGCGGATAGCTTTTACAATGTGGATAACTTGTGGAAAAGTTTTTTTACCCTCATTAAGCAATGTTACCAAATTGTAAAACCCGCTTTAGGTAATTGTTATAAGTTGTCAAGTTAAAATTACAATTATCATTAAAAACCTTTAAGTCGTTGCTGCGCATATTATTGTGTTCATTTTAAAAATGTGGATAACTTTCCGGTTTTAGAAAAACTTCTGTTTGATTTGACGCTCAGAAATTATCATTTTCATCTCGAGAATTAAATTATTCCGTTTTTGCCATGTGGATAACTGAAGGGACCATGGCAGTAATATTTTTAAGTTTTAGGAGGCATTTACGTTGAATACGCTAACCGCGGAGAACGCTTGGAATGAATGTTTGGAAATCATTCAGGATAATATCAGTTACCAAAAATATAAGTCGTGGTTTGAACCCATTAGACCGGTTAAGTTGACCAATGATACGCTAACTATTCAAGTGCCAAGTCAGTTTTGGTATGAGTGGCTTGAAGAGCATTACTACAATATGTTGCGATCAACAATTGCTAAGGTTTTAGGTAGTGAAGGAAAACTAGAGTATTCTGTACTAGTTGAAAAATCAGACAAGCTTGAAGACAATCGATCTATCAGGTTACCTCAGCGTCCCATGCCACCCTCCAGGCCTCAGGAAATGAATACGTTTACCGACTATCATCCCGGAAAAATTGAGAACCCTTTTGTTATACCCGGGATCAGGAAAACAAATATCGACTCAAATCTGAATAACAACTATGTGTTCGATCGGTTTATTGAAGGTGACTGTAACCGCCTTGCAAGATCCGCAGCAATGGCGATAGCTGATAGCCCCGGCAGCAACTCTTTTAATCCACTGTTTGTATATGGTGGCACAGGTCTCGGCAAAACTCACTTAGTGCAAAGCATCGGTAACAAAATCAAACAGGAATTTGGTGATGAGCTTGCAGTTCTATATGTCTCATCCGAAACATTTACCAATGAGTTTGTTCAGGCAATTCGAAATAACCGCGCAAGTGAGTTCACAACATTCTACAGAAATATTGATGTACTGATTGTTGACGACATTCAATTCTTTAGTGGCAAAGAGAAAACACAAGAAGAGTTCTTTCACATTTTCAACGCTCTGCATCAGGATGGCAAACAGATTATTCTAAGCAGCGATAGGGCGCCAAAAGATATTCCTGATATCGAAGATCGTTTAATCTCCAGATTCAGCTGGGGACTTAGTGCCGATCTGCAAATTCCTGAGTATGAAACCAGATATGCGATTCTTGAGCGAAAAGCCAATGACAACGGAATCAACATCGACTCAAATATCATTGAGTTTATTGCTCACAACTTCAAATCAAACGTTCGTGATTTGGAAGGTGCTATTATCAAGCTGCTTGCCACTGCATCGCTCAAACACGTTGATGAAATTGACCTGAATATGGCCAAGTCTGTTCTCAAAGACATGGTTAAAAGCTCAAACAGTCAGGTTTCAATTGAATCAATTCAGAACTATGTATGCGAGTATTTTGGTATTGATACCAATAAAGTTCGTGAAAAGACACGAAAGCAAGAGATTGTTGAAGCGCGGCAGATCGCTATGTATCTCTCAAAAAAATTCACCAAGTCGAGCCTGAAAACTATTGGGCTACAGTTTGGTGGAAGAGATCACTCTACGGTTATTCACGCCATCTCAACGGTTGAAGAGCGGCTCAGTACCAGTCCAAAGCACAAAAGAATTCTAAATGAGCTTGAGCAAAAGATCGAAGTCGCAACTCTTTAGGTTTTTCAATTGATTCTGGCATCTCTTTATCGATACCTTTAAGGGTTAACAAGGAATTCAATAACCCCTTTTCGATTGGATAAAATTACCCTGAAGTCATTGACGTTTCATGGCAAACACGGCTATTATGAAAAAGAACGTCTTGAAGGCAATCAATTCGAACTGGACGTAACAGCCGAAGGCAACTTCAGACCTTCCATAAAAAACGATGATCTAAGCGGTACATTTAATTATGAAATCGTTGAGACGGTTGCAATAAATGTATTTGAAGGCGCCTCAGAAAAACTAATTGAATCACTTTGTGAGAAGATCGGCTCAGAAATTTTTAAGCAGTGTGATAATATTGCAACTCTTTCAGTTTCTCTCAGAAAGCTTTCGCCGCCAATAAAAACCCCGGCCGCATATGCCGAAATTACCATGGAATGGAAGAGATCGTTATAGCACTGGGATCTAATCTTGGGGATAGATTGGAAATGCTGAAAAAAGCCGATTCATTTTTAAATGAGTTGTCAAAAGGCCAGATCTCTAAATCATCAATTTGGGAAACCGAACCTATTGGCGACGCAAGGTACACATTCTATAATGCAGCGGTTAAAATCTACCACGATACCGACCCGCTTCAGATCCTAAAAGAGTTAAAGAATTTTGAAATTGACTGTGGCAGAGAAGTTAAGCCGGTAAAATGGGGGCCGCGAATTATTGATCTTGATATCATATGTTACGGAAACTTGGTGATTGACAATGAGACCCTTATCATTCCACATCCCGAATATCAAAACCGGTTATTTGTTCTCAAGCCAATGGTGGAAGTACATGAAAACTGGATCGATCCAAGATCATCAAAATCAGTTAAAACATTGATTGATGAGGCGCCGGATATGGATATCAAAAAAACAGAAATTCGCTGGTAACAGCCCGATAATCGGCTAGTAAATAATGCCTAACAAATTCGACTTTATTGCAATTGAAGGAGTAATTGGAGCAGGTAAAACAACACTTGCCAATCTTCTTGCCGAACGTAATAATGCCAGGCTTGTTCTTGAAGAGTTTGAAGAAAATCCATTTCTCCCAAAATTTTACGAGAACAAAAAACGATACGCTTTTCAAACTCAACTTGCCTTTTTAGCCAGCCGGTTCAAACAACAACAGCGAGTTACCAGCAGGGATCTTTTTGATCAGTTTATAATCTCTGATTACATATTTGAGAAAGACCGAATTTTCGCGAGACTTAACCTGGACGAAGATGAGATGGGTCTTTACGATAATATTTATGGGATTATGACCGGTATTTCTGCCAAGCCGGATCTTGTAATTTATCTCCAGAGTACGGTTGAACGGTTGATGAGTAACATTGAAAAGAGGGGACGATCATACGAAAAACACATTACACCAGATTATCTGCGCGATCTGAGCGACTCCTATAATCAGTTTTTCTATCACTACAATAAAGCACCGTTAATCATTATCAACGCAACAGAGATCGATTTTGTTAATAATCCGGGTCAACTGTCGTATATTGAGGAGCAGATTTTTGACCAACCAATCCGCAGCAACACACATATCCATATTATTCCCGATACATGATTCGCTGGTTACTCATAGCGCTGTTTATCTATTTACT
>SKGY01000212.1 GCA_007117235.1 Balneolaceae bacterium | reverse complement strand
TGCCGGTTTCAGGTTCGATGTAGGTGTCAACTTTTTCAACCATAGCTGAGCGAGGGATAACAACTACGTTCTCGCGTGTTTGGAGATTAATTCTGGATTGAACGAGAGCACCTTGGTATACAGATCGCTCGGCATCAGTTAAAGTGATAACTACTTCGCCAAGACCAGTGGTCGTGTTCAGTTGCGGACTAATTCGTGATACAACACCTACTGCGATTTCAGCCGAACGGCTTGAGAGTGACAGCGATACTTCTTGTCCTACTTGAACTAGTTCCCAGTCCTGTAGTGGTAAAAACACACGTGTTTCAAATCCAACCAGGTTGGCAATTTCAAAAATAGCCTGCCCTGTAGTTGCTACATCACCAACAGCTATAGATCGGCTCAATACAACACCGTTCACAGGAGATTTTATTTTCGTGTTATCAAGGTTTTCTCTGCTCTGGGTTAAATTCGCAACAGCTGATTCATATTGAGATTGACTGTTTAAAAAGCTAGTTCGTGCATCATCAAACTCAGAACGAGATATCAAATTTCTGTTATATAGCTCTTGCTGTCTTGAAAACTGGGTGCTGTCTCTTTCAAGCGTTGCCCTTGCCTGACGAATTTGTGCCTGAGCTTGTTCAACCGCATCTCTGAATGTAGCGTCATGAAGCTCTGCCAACACCTGACCCTGCGATACATTATCACCGAGATCGGCATTAATGCGAACAACTCGGTTCGAAACTTGCGGGGTTATAGTAACAACATCTTGTGCCTGAATTGTACCGTAGGCTCTGATCTGTTCAGATATTGTTTCTGCCCGAACAGGAACAACCTCTACGCTCGTGGCTTGCCCCCCTCTTGCGTTACCTTGTCTCTGAAATTGATTTTGGTTGGTGCTCTCTGAACCACATGAATAAAATAGTATGGCGATCACCAAAGCTCCCGATATAGATAATAGCTGTTTCAAAAAAGTATGATTATGTGTTTGACGTTACTGCAGCAACGAAGTTAGTAAGTTGTAGGGATTTAATACGTTGTGTAAACAAAAAATGACACATTCCGTGCCATTTTTTATAAAATATTACAAATTGAACTTTACTGTTAAAGCGTGATAATTAGTTGAATGCAAAAGCCAGTTTAAGGTTCAATATGAGTCAGAGATCAAAAAAGAAGTTGTAAAAAATAGTGACTAAAATAGATCGCTGAGCTGAATGCAGATTTTTTCACAAAGAATTTTTAGTTCCGGTGTGATTGCATCTTTGGTGTGGGAGTCAATATCCAGCTCTCCTATAAACTTATCACCCTTCATGATGGGGACAACTATCTCAGATTTCACGTCAACGCTACAGGCCAGATAATTATCAGCTTTACTGACGTCCTGGACAACAAAAGTTTCGAGTGTCTCGGCAGCTTGTCCGCAAATACCTGTACCAAATGGAATTCTTACATGATCTGTGGCTTCACCTACATATGGGCCCAGTACAAGCATTCGCTCTTCGTTGGGATCTGAAAGGTAAAAGCCTGTCCAGTTAAAGACATCAACTTCTGAGTCGAGGAGTTCGCAAATTTCTAAAAGTTTTTGTTCTCTTTTTTTATCGCTGTTAATTATACTCTTTGCGTTCGAAAGTATTGCTGATGTGTCCATTCAGTAGAAAAAATTTGAGGGATAAGGTTAATATTCAGATTAAAAAGGTAAGGATAAATGCAGAATTGTTACACTATTGAAATACTCGTTCACAATTCAATAAATCATCTTTATCTTTGACCATGTTTGAATTCGTATCCGACTCTGTACCTGAACAGACTTCATATATCATTGGTGTAGGCGCACTACTTTTTGCAAGCTTCACATCTCTTTTCTCGATTGTTAATCCGCTGGCAGCCATGCCGCTTTTTTTATCATTAACAGATCGTTTTACAGAGAAAGAGAGGATTCAAACAGCAAAAAAAGCAAGTCTTTACATGTTTGGTGTTTTGATCACTTTTCTGCTGATTGGAACATTCATACTCAGTTTCTTCGGAATTTCATTGTCCGGAATAAGAATTGCAGGCGGACTGATTATCATGAGGGCAGCTTACTCAATGTTAAACCCCGAAACGAGCGGTCGAAAACTATCCGACGAGGATGAGGCTGCAGCAATGGAAAAGGAAGATATTTCTTTTAGCCCCATGGCACTTCCGCTACTTTCCGGTCCCGGAAGTATCGCTGTGGTTATCGGTTTTGCTACTCAGGCAGATGGTATTGCGGATTACGTAATAAATGGAGTCTCAATTTTGCTGGTAGTTATTACAACATATGGGTTACTCAGATTGGCCCCAATGTCAGTGAAGTATATAGGTACAACCGGTTTGAACGTAATGACTCGATTGATGGGTTTTATCGCATTAGCTATAAGTGTGCAGTTTATACTTAGTGGAATTTCAAGATATTTTGGGTTGGGGTAATGAATTCAAGCGAAAGACAAAAATTGCAGTATCTCTTTCAATTTGACCTATGGTGTACGCGGAAGTTGTCTGACTTTCTGGATGATGGTGAAGATTTTGATGAAATTGTTGCATGCAGAGCCTTCCTTTCCCATATCATAAATGCACAGGAGATCTGGTTTCACAGAGTTATAGGTTTTGTTGATTCAGATGTTGAGACCTGGGGAGAATTTGAACCTGATGAGATAAAAGAAGAGGCAAAATCAATCCACAAAAAATGGATTAGTTTGATTGGCGATCATGAAGTAGATATGGACTCAGTGATTCACTACCAAAATTCAAAAGGAGTCAATTATAAAAGTTCTCTTTGGCAAATATGTCACCACTTAATCATTCATGGTCAGCATCACAGGGCACAAATTTCGCTGTTTTTAAGAAAAGCAGGAATAGAGCCTCCTCCAATTGACTTTATTCACTATTCCAGGCTTGATAGTAAATCAGCCTGAATTTGAATTCCCTAAAAATTGAATCGATTCTTTAAAAGTAAGATTTGTAATAATCTCGCTTATTCAATTTCTTTCTTGCTGCTTAAACCTAAAAACAAAATCGTACTACTCTGGAACTACTCGAGCAGATACTTATAAATTTCGCGAATTACGCGTGGGGCACTCCGCTATTGGTCTTGCTGGTTGGTGGCGGGGTATTCTTTTTACTCTATTGCAGATTCATACCTTATCGACACTTTGGTCATGGAATTGAAGTATTAACGGGTAAATATCAGGATCCAGACGCACCCGGCGACATTAATCACTTTCAGGCACTTTCAAGCGCCCTCGCCGCAACGGTTGGTATGGGTAATATAAGTGGAGTAGCGATTGCTCTTGGTGTTGGTGGTCCCGGTGCAATTTTTTGGATGTGGGTTACTGCGTTAGTAGGAATGGCTACTAAGTTTTTTTCGTGTACGCTGGCAATCATGTATAGAGGAAAAGATACCAGTGGTAAAATTCAGGGTGGTCCCATGTACTATATCACAGAGGGACTTGGGAAAAAATGGAAGCCCCTTGCAATCTTTTTTAGCTTTGCAGGCCTTATAGGCTGTACGCCAATGTTTCAATCAAATCAGCTTACTCAAATAATTCGTGATACCATTCTGGCTGATAAGGGCTGGCTCGGATACGACGTGATGTTATTGTCAGGCAGTATCATTACTGATGTAGGTTTTAGATTATCTGATGTGATTGTTGGATTGGTTCTGGTTGGGCTAGTCTCCTTAGTAATCTTTGGCGGTATAAAGAGAATAGGTCATGTTGCGGCAAGGCTGGTGCCATTAATGGTTGTTGTTTATGTATTAACCGTTCTTTGGATCATCTTCACCAATATTGTAGATGTGCCATACTACTTTTCACTGATTGTTACTGACGCGTTTACAGGCAATGCGGCGGCCGGTGGTGCTTTAGGTGTGGTAATTTCAAATGGAATTAGACGAGGCGCTTTCTCAAATGAGGCAGGAATTGGTATGGAGGCTATGGCTCACGGAGCGGCAAAAACCCGAGAGCCTGTACGTGAGGGATTAGTGGCTATGCTTGA
>SKGY01000190.1 GCA_007117235.1 Balneolaceae bacterium | reverse complement strand
TCATGAGCTCATTGAATTCTGTATCAGGTGTGGGGTTTCTCTCTGCCCAGAACTCTCTGAACTTCCGCTCCTTTTCTGATGACGATCCGGATCGAAGTCTGCGTAACTCATTTTCGCTGACTATGAACTTCATCATGTCGATTGCAACATCAATATTATAGAGACTAACAGGCATGTCAATCCATTGCGAATTAATCGCTTTGCGGGCAAGAGGTTTATCGCGGCCGGCCTGAGTTAGCTCCATCCGATATCGGGCATTTTCAAATTCGGAATTAGGTATTTGAACGTTTGCATAAGTGAATCCTTCAGAATCTTTTTGAAGTGAAAGCACCAGATCCCCATCAACGCGACGCAGTGACTGAAATGAAGCCTTTATAAGATCGTCTTGATTAATTGTTAAAGAAAAACTTGGTTCACTTATAACTTCTGTGTTGCTTGCAGGCCTGAATTTGAAAAATTTAAGTTCAATCGGGTTCTCATTGTCATGTACACTGTTAGGCAAATGTATCAGCAGATCAAAATCCTGTCCATAAAGTACATTGTTACCGTAATTAAGCAGCTTAGTTGTAATCTTTTCATCTTCTCTTAGCACAATCTCAGCTAAAATAAATTGAGCTGTTTCTATATTGTTAAAGTTTGGGATAGATAGATTACGTCTGTTTGATGGCCGTTCACGAATGGATTCACCAACATTCAACTGGAGTTCATAATGATAATCTCTACTTTTTAGATTGGTTTGAAGTAAACCTTGGACGTGATCAAAACGAGACTGTGTAAGTTGAAAATTGGGTACCCAAATTGTATCCCTGAAGCTGTCTCTGAAAACTGAAGTTGCAGGCTGACGAGAACTTCTTCTCGATTCGGGAAGCGCTCCATCAAATATTTCCAGTCCAACTCTGAGTGAAGCGAAATATTCATCCTCAGGGTTTGGGGGAGTCATATTAGGTCTTTTTCTCAAAAAGGGAATCAGGTCATAGTCAATTCTAAAAAAGACACCTACCTGTGCAGTCGAGTCAGTTAAAGGAATTGCAATCTGATCGATATATGATGCGGGTTGATCGGTTCGTTGAAGTAGTCGTTCATACATAGAACGCTGCTGAGTTTGTTGGGCTTCAACCAGTGCAGTTGAGCCTGATAACAAAAGTGTGATAAGTGCGAGTAGCAATTTCTTCATGATAGCGTCTTGTTAGATTTTGCCTGTGAATATAGTTATTAGATAAAACAATTCACTCATGGAACGTGAACGATACATTCGGTATTATCAATCCCGAAAAATAACACAAATTAAACAGTAGTTATGGAAGATACATGGTCGGATGAGTTATTGAAGCAGATAGAAACCACTGAGGAAAAGATAAAACAAGGTGGCGGGCCAAAAAGAATTGAAAAAGAGCATAAAAAAGGAAAAATGACTGCTCGTGAACGGATTCAATTTCTTCTGGATGCAGAGTCGGAATTTTACGAGTTGGGTCTTTGGGCTGCTTATGATATGTATGAAGATGAGGGTGGTTGTCCTTCTGCCGGAGTTGTAATGGGTACCGGTAAGGTGAGCGGCCGAACATGTATGATTGTGGCAAACGATGCTACTGTAAAAGCTGGCGCGTGGTTTCCCATGACTGCAAAGAAAAATTTACGTGCTCAGGAAATTGCGATTGAGAACCATCTGCCGATTATCTATCTGGTTGATTCAGCCGGCGTCTATCTACCGATGCAGGATCAGATTTTTCCTGACAAAGAGCATTTTGGAAGAATTTTTAGAAACAATGCAGTGATTAGTGCGAAGGGAATTCCACAGATCGCAGCAATCATGGGGAGCTGCGTAGCCGGTGGTGCATATCTGCCGATTATGAGTGATGAGGCATTGATAGTTGACGGAACCGGCAGCGTATTTCTTGCCGGGAGTTATCTCGTAAAAGCGGCTATTGGTGAAGAAATTGATAATGAAACACTTGGTGGAGCTACAACTCATACAGAGATCAGCGGTGTTACCGATTATAAAATGAAGGACGACTCTGAATGCCTACTTACAATCCGTGATCTGGTTGATAAGCTTGGCCCTCAAAAAAAGAGTGATTTTAACAGATCGAAACCAATTGACCCTGAAATTGACCCGGATAAAGTATTAGAGCACTTTCCTGCTGATCGTACCAAACCATATGACATGCACAATGTGATCAAAAGCATGGTCGATGCGAATAGCTTTACAGAGTATAAAAAAGGGTATGGCCAAACTATTATCACGGGCTATGCAAGGATTGATGGATGGAGCGTCGGCATAGTTGCTAACCAGCGAAAAATCGTAAAGACCAAAAGTGGTGAAATGCAGATAGGAGGGGTTATCTATTCTGATAGTGCAGATAAGGCAGCTCGTTTTATTCTGAATTGCAATCAAAAGAAAATCCCGATCATCTTTTTACAAGACGTCACCGGATTCATGATTGGTAAGCGAAGCGAACATGGCGGTATCATTAAAGATGGTGCAAAAATGGTAAACGCAGTTGCTAACTCTACCGTCCCGAAAATCACAGTTATTGTGGGCAACAGTTATGGGGCAGGTAATTATGCGATGTGTGGTAAGGCTTACGATCCAAGGTTCATCTATGCTTGGCCGACAGCACAAATTGCTGTTATGGGTGGAACCCAGGCGGCAAAAGTACTTACCCAAATTCAGGTTTCATCACTTGAAAAAAAGGGAGAAACACTCAGTGATGAAGATAAAGCCGAACTGCTGGATACAATCAAAAGTCGATACGACAGACAAACTGATGTGCGATATGCTGCTGCGAGATTGTGGGTTGATGAAATTATACACCCTTCTTCAACGAGAAAAAGAATTTCTGCGGCTATTGAGTGCACAAACCACAAACCTGAAATTCCTGATTTCAACACAGGAGTGCTACAGGTTTAATTACAAAAACACATAATCATGTAGTTTTTTCATAGTCTGTGATTTTTACATTTAAGCAACTCTCAATCTGAATTCACACAAAACAACATACTATGCGTAGGCTTCAAAACAAGTTTAAGAAAGAAACAGGACAGCCGCCCGGACAGGCACAAAAACGCAGAATCTATTTTGAGCAATTTCTCGGGGAAAATGGACGGCCCGGCAAATCACCAATAAAAACCGGGTATATTGAACCGGAAGAGTTGGAAAACCTTGAACCCGCAGCGAATCATTTCTGGCTGGTATTGGGTATACGCAGGCAGATTCCATTCAAATTCGAACATAGACATTGTATCGTTAAATCGATCAATGTGAAACCTCACCGCTTCGAGGATCACCAACGAAGAGATATGCTTGCTGTAATTGTTGAATTGGAAAGCGATCATAATCATAACAATGACAATAACAATGATAAAGATCACGAGGATACCCATGTAGGCCCGCCTGACGAAGAGCCTTGATCATTTATAACCTCAGATTTGTCAAAATTCATAAAGTGCCGATTGACTGTAGGAAATTTTCTTTCTATCTAATGCCCAACATATGTGTTCTTTAATTTGAACTTTGTTGTGGTTAAAAGTGATTGGCAGAATCTTATTTGCAGTTCTACTGTGGTTTCTTTTTGCTGAACCGGGTACAGCCCAGGTTTCTGAAGTAAAAAGTGAAATATTTTCCGGGCAGCCGCTCATAGAGTCGATCAATTTATTTGAAGAAAGCCGGTATCCGCAAAACTGGGAGATTACCCGCGACAGCGAGGGTAATTTGTGGGTGGGTACCAGCGGCAATCTTATGATGTTTGACGGTGCCAGGTGGAATTCCAGAAGCATACCCGGATTGTCCGTAAGAAGCGTTGCTGCAGGCATGAAAAACCGAATTTATATAGGTGGTGTTTCCGAGTTCGGGTATTTAGATGGCAATGAAACGGATATTGCCGGCGGTTTAACTTATAACAGTTTGACAGACCTGGTGCCCGATGCCAATAGTGACTTTTTCCGGGTACATAATATTATAGCAAGAGAAGATTCCTCTGTTCTGTTTAACGGCTCTTATTACTC
>SKGY01000056.1 GCA_007117235.1 Balneolaceae bacterium | reverse complement strand
TCTTTTTTCGGTTCTTCTTTTTTGCTCTCTTCTTTCTCTGCCGTTGTTTCTGCTTCAGCCTCTGCTTCTACTACTTTTTCTTTTTTATCTTCAACTTTTGGCTTCTCATCCTCTTTCTTTTCCTTCTTCTCAACAACGTCCTCAGCGGGTTCTAATGTTACCTCAGGAGTCTCTTTTTTGGCCTCTTTCGGAGCATCTTCAACCGGTTCAAGTCCGGCTTCCGGTTCACTTTTTTCGTCGATAGGCTCAAGAAAGCTGTCAATTGTGACACTTTCATTTCTGCTTGACATGATTTGATTACGACGGCTTTCATACTCTTCCCGCGCTTTTTCATGCTCCTGGCTCTTCTCCTTATCATCACCATACACTGTACCTAACACTTCGTACATTTCAGGTGTGATTTTGGAATTTGGCCTGTTAGCAACATCAAATCCGTTATCACTCAGTGTATCTACGATAGATTGAGTGGCAACGTTAAATTCTGATGCTACCTTAAAAAGCTTTTTCGGTCTTTGGTCCGTCATATAATGTTTACGTCAATTATTCAAAAAAATATGTATTGATTGAGCCTTAAAGTTACGATCAATCCTCTTCGTCCTCAAATTCATAAGCGATAATATCTATAATTCTTTCCGCTTCTTCCTTTGTGATCTTACCTTCGGTTCTGCGAACAAGCTCATCTTCATCCAGATCGAGTACTGCTCTTGCACTGTCACAGCCAATTTCGTGTAAAAGGTCAATAGTCTCTTGACCGAAATCCACTAAAAATTCAGAGAGATCAATGTCATCTTCTTCTTCAACTTCTCTAAATACGTCTATTTCACAATCAACAAGCTTGGAGGCCAGTCTAATATTGACTCCACCCTTACCAATCGCTTTCGACACTTCATCAGCGGGAACTAATACACTTGCCTGTTTTTGGTCTTCACTTAACTCAACTTTAAGAACCTGTGCGGGTTGAAGTGCACGTTTGATGAACTCAACCTTATCTGGACTGTAGTTAATTACGTCGATGTTTTCGTTCTGAAGCTCACGAACAACGGCATGAATTCTAATTCCCTTCATACCAACACATGCTCCTACCGGATCAACTCGTTCATCGTACGATACAACTGCTACTTTTGAACGATCGCCGGGTTCTCTTGCAATTCGCTTGAGCTCAATGATTCCATCAAAAACTTCAGGAATTTCGTTTTCAAACAGTCGTTCAAGAAATAGAGGAGACGTTCTTGAAATAATTACAGTAGGATTACCTCCCACTCGTTTTACTTCAACAACAACAGCACGAATTGTATCGCCTTTGCGATAACGATCTTTATAGATCTGTTCATTTTTAGGAAGTAGAAGTTCTACTCCATTATGATTCACAAGTATATCTTTGTTGCTTCGAACCTGATAAACATCACCTAAAATAATTTCACCAACTCTGTCAGAGTAGTCTTCGAAGATATTATCTTTTTCAATCTCACGAATACGCTGAGCAAGCTGCTGCCTGGCCATTGTTACTGCACGTCGACCAAAATCTGTAATTGAAATTTCCTGAGCATATTCATCATACAGCTCAAGATCCGGGTCATGCTTAAGAGCTTCTTCCAGTGATATTTCTGTTACAGGGTCAGTCAGTTCATCAGCCGGAACAACTTCACGGATGTGAAGAATTTGAATTTCACCCCTATCAGCATTCAGAATAACTTCAAATGATTCATCTGATTCATACTTTTTACGAATCATGGTTCTGAATACATCCTCCAATATTGATAAAAGAAGATCTTTGTCAATGTTCTTGTCTTTTGCAATTTCTGCAAATGACTGAATAATTAGTTTTGAAATATCGTTTTGCATCTGATACGTGCTATTTAATCCGGTTTAACTCTATATTTTGGGTACGATCTTAGCTTCTACAACGTCAGAAAAATTAATTTCTGTCTGTTTTCCACCCTCAGAAGCCAATAAAAAATCCTGACCGTCAACTTTCTCAAGTACGCCTTCCACTGTTATGTAATTATCGTCTGCTTTGTACTTAATTTTAGCAGTACGCCCAACATTTTTACTGTACTGCCTGATATCAGAGAGTGGCCTTGAAAGACCCGGTGAAGAGACATTGAGTCTGTATCTACTATCCAATACTTCCTTTTCCTCAAGCTCAAATCCAAGACTTTTGCTAATTTTAGAGCATTCATCAAGGTTCACTCCACTTTTTTCTGAATCTACCAATACCCAAATCTCCATCAATTTAGCATGCTTCACTTCTATATCAATAAGAAACATATCGTGTTGCTGCACAATAGGTTCTGCAATGCTTTTAATATCGTTTATAAGTGTATCAGTCATCAGTTTGCCGTGGCATAAGTACAAAAAAAGTGAGGACCTTCCGGCGCTCACTTCAAGACTCCAAAATTACTGTAAATAGTGGAAAATAACAACTATAAAGGTTGTATAAACCTTTCACAGATCTTACTATTCAATAATCGCATCCATTTAATTTTTATAATTACTCTATGAAACGATATTTCAATCTTCTGTTTCTTGTTTTATTCATCTCCTGTAATACCTCTGAAGAGAGCCAGATAACTGAAAGAGAGTCGAGACAACTCGATTTTACATCTACTGTGGAGTTTCTAAATTCGGACGGTCAAACAGTTACCGAAATTGATGTAGCCGTAGCTGATGATGATAACAGCAGAAGCGAAGGGTTGATGGATGTTCATGACTTACCTTCCAACGCAGGAATGCTCTTTATATTTGAGGATGAAGCTGAGCGTAGTTTCTGGATGGCTAATACACCACTTTCCTTAGATATTATCTATGCCAATGCTGACTATGAAATTGTACGCATCCATCGCAACACTCCCCCATATTCAAACGAGCAAATATTATCTGAACTACCGGCAAAATACGTTGTTGAAACAAATGCCGGGTTTACATTATCGCACGACATTACTGAAGGGATGTTTATCAGAATTGGCAATTAATAAACGAGTAATCTCTATTACGCAGGTTGCTCTTCATACTTTTCAAGAAAGCTTTTAGCCATCTTCACATTTTCCGGCGACCCTATATAAATGGGTGTGCGTTGATGAATAGCTGTGGGCTGTATTTCCATGATTCTCTGTTTGCCATCAATCGCCATTCCTCCAGCTTGTTCTATAATGAAGCTATGCGGATTGCATTCATACATAAGTCTTAATTTGCCTTCAGGGTATTTTTTACTGGATGGATAGATAAAAATACCCCCGGTAATTAATGTCCGGTGAAGATCAGCAACCATAGATCCGATATATCTTGTTGTATATGGCCGACCGGTATCGGGATCCTCTTCCTGACAATATTTTATGTATTTCTTCAATCCATCAGCCCATGAGTTGTAGCTTCCCTCATTGATACTGTATATCGTACCTTTTTCAGGAATCCTGATGTCATCATCTGATAAAATAAATTCACCAATACTCGGATCAAGTGTGAATGCACTCACTCCCATTCCCGTGGTGTATGCCAGAATGGTACTGGAACCATAAAGCACATACCCTGCTGCAACCTGGCGTGTACCCGGCTGCAGAGAGTCTTCTTCTACAAGATTATTCTCATAGCGAGGCTGACGCATATAAATTGAGAAAATACTTCCAATTGATACGTTCACGTCAATGTTTGATGAACCGTCAAGAGGATCCAGATAGACGATATATTTACCACCCTCACTATTTAAACGAACAATACCATCATTTTCTTCAGATATTACCATGCAGGTAATCATCGATCTGTCCAGTGAAGATATCAGCTGCTGATCTGCAAAAAGATCAAGGCGTTTTACCGATTCTCCATGAACATTCTTTGAACCATCTACACCTAATATGTTTGTTATACCAGCTTTATTAACCTCCCGGGAAATAATTTTTGCAGCCAAGCCGATATCGCGAAGAAGCTGTGATAGTTCACCTGTAGCTCCCGGAAATTTATTCTGTGCCTGAATGATATACTCATCCAGCGTTACCAATTTTTTTGATTTGATTTCCAT
>SKGY01000103.1 GCA_007117235.1 Balneolaceae bacterium | reverse complement strand
TCAGGCGATTAAGGATGGATCGGCATTTCAGAAATGGGTGGATATTGTTGATGAGCAGGGTGGCGATATAAATGTGATTAAAAATCCAGATCAGTACCCGACTGCAAAACATGTAAAAGGTGTGAAAGCAGCAGATGATGGTTATATATCAGAAATGGATGCATTTTCGATGGGTATGGTCTCAGTTGAGTTGGGTGCCGGCAGAAAAGCGAAGGAAGACTCCGTAGATCCACAGGCAGGATTTATCCTCCACAAAAAAATCGGAGATTCTGTAAGAAGTGGTGAAACAATTGCAACACTGCATACGAACAAAGAGGGTATGTTACAGGCTGCTCAACAGGGCATTATCGATGCAATTACAATTAAAAGCATTGCGTCAAAAGCGCGACGGCAAATAACACATCGGGTAGATAAAAACGGGGTCCATGATTTTAATGCGTAACCGTTGTTAAACTCTCAAAAAGAAGTAAATTTAAATAGTACTTTAATTAATAAGGATAATCTTAAATCCTCAATATTATGTTTCAACGATTTATACGAGCAATAAAATCAATGTTTGGCGGACTCGTCAGTTCAATGGAAGATCCAAAACTCATTTTGGAGCAAAACATCAGGGAGTTGAATGAGCAAATTCCTCAGATGAATGAAAACATTGCGACTGTGAAAGCAAATGCACTTATGCTTAGAAAAGAGTGTGATCGATATGAAAAAACAATCCAGGAAGTTACGGCAAAAATAAAATCTGCGATAAATGCTGATCGTGATGACCTGGCTGAAGGATATGCTCTCCAATTGGAAAAAACACGTGAAAATCTTCAGCATTCACAGGAACAGCTCACATTTGCTGAACAAGCCTATGAAAAGGCGCTGAAAGTGAAAAAAGCTTTTATGCGTGAAAAAGATCGTAAAATTAAAGAGGCACGTGAAGCACTTAGAGCAAGTGAGCGTGCAGAGTGGCAGGGCAAAGTAGCCGATGCACTTGAATCATTTGAGATGGGTGGACTCGATCAAACCCATAATGAAATGGTGAACAAGATCAATGAAAATACGGCCCGTAATGAAGCTCGTATGGAAATTGCGCTCGAGAGTGTTGATACCGAGACAATGGAAATTGAAGCCAATGCTGAAAAGATCCGGGCTCAGGAGCTTGTAAGTCAGTTTAAGCAGGAAATGGGCAAATCGTCTTCTAAAAAAGAGAAGAAAGTAGACATTGAGTCTTCAGAGCCAGAAAAAGAGGAGCCGGGTAAAACAGTAGGCAAAACTAAATCTAAATCTTAAAAGGCACTCAAAAGTTGTACCACCATGTCTTCGAATAGTGAACAAGAACGTGAAAAGCTGAAGGAGGAGTATAAAGAGCATTATCGAAAAATTCGTGATGCCAAGGAGAAACTACGCTCCTCTACATATGCCAAAAACGTGAGTGACGCTATTCAGAAAATGAATGCAGATGACCTGCTCAATACCATGGATGAGTTCCTTGGAAAAGTGAAAGACAAAATGACTCACATCGAGGCAAGATTGGATGTGGCCATGGATCAGTTCGTTAATGATGATCTTGATTCGGTGGAGTTGGACGAAAAGCTAAAGAAAGAGAAAGCTGCGGACACCCTCAAACAGATAAAGCTCGAAATGGGCGTTTTGTACAGTGAAATTGAGCATCAGGCCGAGCAGCTGAATGTTGAAAAGACAGTGGGAAAGAAATCGAATAACAGTGATAGCCAGACTTCTGACGAATGACAAAAGAATCAGACAAACATATAAACTATTCTAAGGAAGCATTTCTTCATCCTGCAAATCTTGTATGTTTGCTGGTTGGTACAATTTCTGCACTTGTATTTAGTGATGTTGGATTGGTTTCAAACACAGTTTTAACGTTCACTCTTGGTGCGGAGTTAATCTATCTGGGTGTGGTGCCCAGATTGCCTGCGTATCAAAAAAGTGTAAGACATAAAAAGAAAAAAGAGCAGACCGAAGACCTGGGTGACAAACTGTTGTTCCATCAACTTGATGCCCGGTCCCAAAAGAGATTTCTTGTTTTGAAGCACATCTCAAAAGAGGTGAAGAAAAACTTCGAATCTCTTTCATACAGCTCTAAGTCTATGCTGGGTCACATTCAGCAAAAAGTGGAAGATCTGCTTTCAACTTATCTCACGCTGCTTGACATGAACAGGCGTTTTCAAATCTATATGAACTCTGAGGTAGAAGAGGATATTCGCAAGAAAGTAGATCAGCAGGGGGCGGAACTTGAAGGAATTGAATCGGGTCCACTGAAAAAAACCCGTGAGCGCAGACTGGAAATTCTGAACAAGCGACTAAAGAAATTTGACACTGCCAAAGAGAAATATCTTATCTGTGAAACACATCTCGAAACGATTGAAGATGCAATTCGCTATATTTACGAGCAGTCTATGACGATGCCAAATGCAGAAGATGTTGGCACTCAACTCGATAGATTGCTCAGCGAAATGGAAGAGACCACTCAAATTATTGAGGAGCTTGACCAGGAGCTGTTACCGGGATTCGAAAATTTTGATCACGAATTAGAGTTGGCTGAATTGCGCAAAGAGGCTGAAGCACTACACAAAGAGACAGAACAAAAAGTTAAAAAGAAGGTATGAGCCAAGGAAATTTTAAGACCCTGTTAGTAGAAAATGACAGTAATGGAATAGCAACACTTACTATTAACAGACCCGACAAGCTCAATGCACTAAATACAGATGTTTTGAATGAACTTGAGTCTGCGATTGAATCTCTCGAAAGCGATAGCGATGTGAGCGTGGTGATTATTACAGGATCTGGTGAAAAAGCTTTCGTAGCAGGTGCAGACATCAAAGAGTTGAACTCACTAAATAAATCGGAAGGCGAAAAACTCGCACTTAGAGGACAGTCAATTTTTTCAAAAATAGAGAACTGCAGTAAACCGGTCATTGCCATCGTAAATGGTTACGCACTTGGCGGTGGTGCAGAACTGGCGATGGCTTGCCATATCAGAATAGCTACTGAAAATGCGGTGTTTGGTTTACCGGAAGTTAGTTTAGGTCTAATACCGGGTTATGGTGGCACTCAGCGTCTTCCTCAGCTAATAGGCAAGTCAAAAGCGATGGAGCTCATTTTAACAGGCGGTCAGCTAAAAGCTGAAGATGCTAAACTGTTTGGATTGGTGAACGAAGTATGCAGCGCTGAAGATGCTATAAGTCATGCAAAGAAATTAGCATCTAAAATGATGAAGAATGGTCCTGTGGCTCTTTCAAAAGCTATCAAAGCAGTAAATGCTGCATTTATCTCTGAAGGTTTTGAAAAAGAAGCCGGATTGTTTGGTGATCTTTGTGGAACAGAAGATTTTAAAGAGGGCACATCCGCATTTCTTGAAAAACGTGCAGCAGATTTTAAAGGGAAGTAACCCAACCACACAGAATGCCAGAATTTCTCATCATCACGGTTACCATACTTTTCAGTGGATTTTTCTCAGGTTCAGAAATGGCGTTTGTTTCAGCCAACCGACTGAAGCTTGAAATAGAATCGAGAAAAAAAACAATTACGGGTCGATCACTCGCATATTTCAACGAAAATCCTGAAACAATTCTAACTACAACCCTTGTTGGTAACAATATAGTTAATGTGCTTTATGCCACATTAATGGCGATATTTTTGGTTGAACCGGTTCAAACATACTACGAATACTTTTTTGGGGTAGTGCCCTCTTTTGCGATGACACTGTTTATTCAAACTATCATTGCATCAGTTATAATTTTGCTGATCGGTGAGATTTTGTTCAAGGCAATATTTCGGATTCAAGCTGATTTCTTTGTCAAAGTAATAGCTTTCCCGCTCAGAATTACGAATTACGTGTTACTTCCACTGATTATGGTGTCACGTTCAACATCCAATATGCTGGTACGATGGATGAGAGTTGGAAGCGAGCGTAGTGAAAAAGTTTTCCGTCGACAGGATGTGGAGATGATATTTAAAGAACTTCGCGACAGCGGTGGTGGAGAAGATATTGATAAGGATGATTCAGAAATACTGCATAATGTGCTTGAATTGTCAAACAAACGGGTTCGGGATACAATGGTACCCCGTACTGAAATGATTGCCGTTGAAAAGAGCACGACACTTGAAGAGTTAAAAAATACATTTATTACATCAGGCTACTCTAAAATACCGGTATATCAGGATACAATTGATGATGTGATCGGGGTTGTTTTTGCTTACGACCTCTTCAGTAATCCAACTACCATTTCTGACATTTTACGACCTGTTAAGCTGATTCCTTCATCAAAAAAATCAAAAGATCTGCTTCAGGAATTTCGCCAAAGTAATGTTTCAGTTGCGATCGTAATTGATGAATATGGCGGGACAGCAGGAATGGTCACGATTGAGGACCTAATTGAAGAGGTGGTTGGAGATATACAGGATGAGTACGATAGAAATGATGAGGTCATCAAAAAAATTGCTGACAATACGTATGTTGTTTCAGGGAATGTTGAGCTTGAAGAACTTGAAGAGAAGTACCCTGAAGTAAAGTTGTTTGATGAATCTGAAGATTCATTCGAGACATTGGCCGGATATATTATCAACCACACCGGCCGCATTCCAAAAGTAAATGAAGAGATTGCTATTGGTGGCAATACATTTATCATCAGTAAAGCAACTCCAAGTCGACTTGAAACTGTAAAATTGATTTTAGGTGAACGGGAATAATTTTCTCGCTTTTTGAACATTGTTCTAACTAAATATGAGGGAATGAATGATTACAACCTATCCTGAATGGGCACAGCAATTTGCAAAGCAGTATTTAAGCCGAACACTTAATCAGTTTGTATTGCACGGAAATGTCCACGATTTGGTGGCAACAGGTGAGAATGGTAATCAGACATTCAGCAGGCTTAAAACATTTCTGGCGGATGAATTCTTTGGCGCCAGGGATATTGTCATTTTCTATGACCGCTCTTCAGGTATCTACTTCAGAGATCAGGAGTCTCAAAAGGATTTTAATCTTGCCATTGCGGGCCGTGATTCGTTAGCGGGGACAGAATATTCCAAGAAACTACCAAAAGATCCGGTTGGCGCATTTTCAGTACTTGAGCAGTATTTCAGAATTCGTCTGGATCAAAAAAAGAGCATTGCATTAATCATTGACTATTCGGAAACCGTGGTGCCGGCAAATGAGGCAGGAAGTACAGGTACCGAAGACAGAAACTCACTTGTCTACCTTTTGAAATGGGCACATGATTCACTTTTTCTGGCTTCAGATTTTACAACAGTGCTTCTCACTGAAAATCTGGCTGATCTGAACCGGACACTTATTCAAAATCCATACTCCTCGGATATTCGCATTCCACTTCCTGATGAAAGTCAGCGGCTTCAATACATTAATCAAGATTCTGATGCGGAGGAGATTCAGGCCATATCAAAAGTTCCGGCACCGATGATTGCTCAGATGACGGCAGGGCTGGGACTGTTGAAGCTGAAAAGTATTTTAAATAATGCCCGTGAGAACTCTGAAGTGATCACCTTTAAGTCACTTACAGAGATCAAGAAAGAGATGATTGAAGCAGAAGCTTACGGATTGATAGAGTTTGTTCCATCTAACAGTTCGTTGGATGCAGTTGCCGGTCACTCAAAAGTGAAAGAGCACCTTAGGGCGGCAGTGTCTGCTTTGAAGAGTGGTCGTCGAGATGTGTTGCCGATGGGATATCTGGTTTGCGGACCGGTTGGGACAGGAAAAACATTTTTGGTGAATTCATTTGCCGGTGAAGTTGGGATCCCAATGGTTAAGCTTAAAAACTTCAGAAGTCAGTGGCAGGGTGTTACAGAGGGTAATCTTGAAAAAATACTCAACCTTCTCCGTGCAATGGCGCCGGTAGCGGTAATGATTGATGAGGCCGATGCATATCTTGGCGACAGATCCTCGTCAGGTGACAGCGGTGTGTCAAGCAGGGTGTTTTCACAAATCGCCACAGCGATGAGTGATACAACCAATCGGGGGCGAATCATTTGGTTTTTAATGACTGCAAGGCCGGATCTCATGCCGATCGATTTGAAAAGACAGGGGCGGGCCGAAGAGCACATCTCACTATTTCCACCGGAAAATGAGGATGAAAGAGTTGAACTTTTTGACGTCATGAAAAAGAAAACAGGAGTTCAGCTTTCTGAAGAGTACATTCCCAATGTGGTAAAAAAAGGGAAAATTCACTTTTCAGGTGCAGACATGGAAGCGGCACTTACGAGGGCAAAGTTCAGGGCCGCATCAGAAGGCAAAAAAGAGGTTACACCTGATATTTTAGATAAGGTATTCGACGATTTTCTGCCTCCAACATACCCTGAAGAGGTGGAATTACAAACATTGGTTGCAGTAATTGAGTGTACGTCAAAAGCATTATTGCCAGATCGCTACAGCTCGTTAAATCGCGAAAAACTTCTCAAGAAGATAGAAGAGCTCAAACAGACAATCAGTTAATTATGGGGAAAGACCTTCTTAACGAGATCAGAAAAACCATTGACCGTCTGGATACGTCTATTGTAAAAGCACTTGGTGAACGGCAGCGAATTGTACGACAGGTGCTGTCTGATAAACTTGAGCGGTCTGACGAAATTCGAGATCCGGATAGGGAGGAAGAACTGCTAAAGAAAATTCGTCAGTTAGGTGCTGAAGAGGGTATAGATCCATACTTTTTGGAGCAGCTTTTTAGAGAAATAATCCAGCATTCTGTGCGATATCAGACAAATGTATTGGTAGATCATCAGAATGACAGTGCTGAGGCAGAATCGATAAAAGTGGCTTATCAGGGAACGGATGGTGCGTTTAGCCACCAGGCAGCAATTCGCCATTTTGGTGAGCGGTACGATCATGTTGAGTGCGTCGGATATACGAGGTTTATACAAGCTGCAGAAGCGGTTGAAAACGGTGATGTAGACGTAGCAATACTTCCGATCGAAAATACCACGGCCGGGTCAATTAATGATACTTATGATATTCTCGCAGAAAAGGAGCTGTACATAATTGGAGAAGAAGTACTTCGGATTATTCACTGCCTAATGGCGCCTGAACAGGTTTCAATTTCTAATATCCGAAGAGTTTTATCCCATCCTCAGGCAATTGCACAATGCTCTCATTTTTTGGCAGGGCTCAGCAGATGTCACGTTGAAAGCTATTTTGACACGGCTATGGCAGCTCGAAAAGTTGCGGAAGATGGTGATCTTTCACAAGCAGCAATTGGCAGTGCGTATGCAGCAGAAATTTATGGCCTTGAAGTATTGAAACGTGATCTTGCCAATCAGTCGGAGAATTTTACCCGTTTTGTTGTGGTGAGTCCGGAGCCGGTAGTTTGTGATCCTCAGCTTAATTGCAAAACGTCAGTTATTTTTGCAACAGTTGATGAGAAAGGAGCGCTGTTAAAATGTCTGAATATTTTGGGAGATCACGGAGTAAATATGACTAAGCTGGAGTCCAGGCCAAGGCTTGGTCATCCCTGGCAGTCACTTTTTTATCTCGATATAGAGGGGAATAAAAACACCCCGCAAATTGCCGACGCATTGAAACAGCTAAAAAAACAGGCTCAGTATTTAAAAATACTCGGAAGCTTTCCCGTTAAAGAAGGAAAGTGGTAGCACACATTTTAAGAGAGCATATATAGGTTGATTGAGAGAGGGTAAAATAGTAAATAGGGTAAACGCTATAACTCGTTGTTTATGAATTTCACGCCTTTCAGAGTCGCTCTTATTTATTTTATTTTCGCAGTTCTGTGGATTACCACTACAGACCAATTGTTGGAAATGATGGTTGGTGATTTAGCTTATCTGACTACTTACCAAACCATTAAAGGCCTTTTCTACATTACTCTAACCGCAGTGGCTCTCTATTTTATGATGAAAAGCTACGGTAAGTATATAGATAGCAAGAAAGATGAGCTTCAAAAATTGCTTGATTACATGCCGGTATTTATCAATCTGCACGGCGAAAGCGGTAAAGTAAAAGATGTAAATCACTATTTTGAAGAGAGATTAGGTTACACTGAGAAGGATGCAAAGTCATCTGATATTTTAAAGATGATGACTACAGATGAGGGGTATCCTAAAGTAAAATCCGAAGTGGAAAATCCAAGTGGAAAATGGATTGATCAGGAGTTAATTGCAAAAGATGGGAGCCGGCTTCAGACCACGTGGAGTAATGTCAGGATAAGTGATAGTCTTTCACTTGGAATTGGAGTTGATATATCTGAGCGAAAAATAATGGAAGAGAAGCTCAGAGAAAATGAAGAGTGGCTTCAGTTAACAACAGATAGTGCTAACATTGGTAAATGGGAGTGGAATCCTACAACTGGTGAAACCCGATTTGACGAGATTTGGGCTCGCCTTGTTGGCTACACTCTTGAGGAACTTCAGCCAATTAATATAGAAACCTGGAATGATCTGCTACATCCTGATGATCATGAGAAATTTGAAGAGGCTTATCAAAAGTATATCTCCGGAGAGAAGGATATTTACGAATGTGAAGTAAGAATGAAGCATAAAGATGGACACTGGGTCTGGATTCTTGACAGGGGGAAAGCAGTTGAATGGCATGATAACGGCATTCCGGTTCGGCTAGTAGGTACACACGTTGATATATCCGATAGAGTAGCTTACGAAGAGAGTCTGTTATTTCAGGCGTCACTCCTTACAAATATATCTGATGCGGTTATATCCGTAGATAAGGAGTTTAAAATAACCAGCTGGAATAAAGCGGCAGAAGATATTTACGAATGGAAAGCTTCTGAGGTTATAGGTGACCATCTTGAGAACTATCTGCCCACAAATTATGACGATGGTACTACAAATGAGTCTGCATTTGAAGCTCTATTGAATGAGGGTTTTTGGCAGGGTGAGATCACCCAGAAAACAAAAACAGGACAAGTGGTAAATGTCTTCAGTTCAGTTACACTTATAAAAAATTCCGACGGTGAAATTTCGGATATCATTGCTGTGAACAGAGATATAACCACTCGGAAAAAGTATGAAAAAGAGAATCTGCTTTTGGCCAATGTGTTTATCAAATCAAATACGGCGCTGTCTGTGAGTAATCATAAAACCAACAAGCTTGAGAGGGTAAATCAGGCCTATCTTAATCTGTTTGGCTATGATAAAGATGAGATGGTTGGCTTGGATATTCACGACCTCTATCCTGAGGGAAGTGACTCCAGAACAGATGATATCGTAAAAAAACTTGACAAAGAGAGAGTTGCCTCCATGGAAACGACATTAAAGAAAAAAGATGGCTCACTGTTTAACGGAATTGTCAACTTATCAATAGTTGAAGATGAGGAGAGTGGAGACATGTACAGAATAAGTACGGTTCAGGATATTACAGAGTTGAAGCAGATTCAAAACCAGCTGGCAAGAGAACGGCAGCGTTTTGAAGCTGCTGCAAATAATGTGTCTGATGTGGTATGGGAGTGGAACCCTGAAGAGAAAACACTGTGGTGGGGAGAAGGTATTGAAAACGTGATGGGGTATAATAAGAGAGATTATGAGAACAAGTTAAATTTTTGGCAGAGTAAAATTCACGAGGATGATCGTGAAAGAGTAGAAGGAAGTATGATCAAGGCAGAGAACTCTGATGATCTGGAATGGGAGGAAGAATATCGGTTTTATGATGCGGAAAATAATGTAAGAGTGGTTAAAGATTCTGCAGTACTAATCAGAAATGAAGAGAATAAGCTGCTGAGGGTAATTGGGGCGATGGTAGATATTACTCAGGTTCTGGAGTACCAGAAAGAGTTACAGCAGGAGAGGAATAAGTTTGAGCTGATTGCAAAAAGTTCAAATGATGTTCTTTATGACTTCAATATAAAAAAGGGTGAAGTGTGGTGGAGTGAAGGATGGATGACACGTTTTGAATATGAGGCGGATCAGGTTGCCCCAAATTTTGATTGGTGGCTTCAGCGCATACATCCCGATGATTTAAAGAGGATTGAAAAGAGCTTGATCAAAGCTATGAATTCAGTCGAAAATTATTGGTCGGATCAATATCGTTTTCTAAATGGAAAGGGAAAATACAGGTTTGTGATTGATAAGGGATTCTTTATCAGAAATAACGATAATAAAGCTGTACAAATGGTTGGGACTATTTCTGATTTAACATTGGATATTGAAGCCAGAGATAGTCTCAAAGCTTCAGAAGAGCAATACCGTCTCTTATTTAAGCAGAGCCCGCTACCGATGTATATATACGACCCGGATACACTCAAATTTGTGGCAGTAAATAATTCGGCAATTGAGAAGTATGGATATGCTGAAGTAGAATTGCTACAGTTAAGTATTCATGAACTTCATCCTGAAGCTGAATATGAAGAGATCAAAAAAGAGATTGCGAGAAGTGTGAAGAAAAAAAAGACGGGTTTTGATACCTGGACTCAAGTGAAAAAATCAGGAGAAAAAATTATAGCAGAAATTTCCGGCTCAGAGATTTACTATGATGGAAAGATCCACAGATTGGTAATTGTCAATGACGTAACAGAGCAGAAAAAAGCTGAAGAAAGAGCGATTAGTGCAATTGTTGAGGGTGAAGAGCGGGAAAGACACCGGATTGCAAAAGAGCTTCATGATGGCTTGGGGCAGTATTTATCTGCAGCAAATATGAATTTGGAAACAGTGTATGAGGATGCTAAAGGTCTGCCAAAAAAGTTGGACAATACCTTTAAGAATGGGCTCGAACTCTTACACTATGCAATCTCAGAAACCAGAAATATTTCCCAAAATTTACTTCCAAAAGCTATTCAGGATTATGGCTTAGAGCTGGCGCTGGAATCATTAATAAATCAGGTAAAGAATAATTCGAAAGTTAAATTTTACCTTTTTCAAAAAATTGATGACTCACAGATTCCAAATAACATTCAGATTAATCTGTATAGAATTGCTCAGGAAGGAATTAATAATGCACTTAAGCATGCCGATGCAAGGAATATAAGCGTTCAGCTTATACATGCTAAAAATGAAATATTACTTACTATTGAAGATGATGGAGTTGGTTTTGTGGTTGAGGAGAAAATGGGACATGGTATAGGTTTACAGAGTATGAAAACAAGAGTTGGTGCAATGGCTGCAAATTTAGATATTGTGAGTACATTAGGGCGAGGTTCAATAATATCAGTGGTAGTACCAACTTAAATTGAAAATTTATGGCTAACATTAAAGTATTGCTGGCAGACGATCACAAAATTGTACGAGACGGCATTAAGCTTATGCTCGAGCCTCAGGCAGGCATAGATGTGGTTGATGAAGCCGAAACTGGAGCTGAAGTCCTCAAAAAGATTGAAGAGAAAGTAGTTGATATCATAATAATGGATATCAATATGCCGGAGATGGACGGTATACAGGCTACTAAATTATTAAAAGAGAAGCATCCCGAACTTAAAGTTCTGGCTCTTACAATGAGCAACGATGATCTTCATATTCGACAAATGATTCAGGCAGGTGCGTCCGGTTATGTAATGAAAAGTGCCGGGCGAAATGAGCTAAAAGAAGCCATCTTGACCATCATGGATGGTAAGCACTACTTTAGTGATGAAGCGACGCAAAGCATCATGCTCGATTTAGTTAAAGGCAAAGGTAAATCTTCTACCCCTGACCCAATTCATATCACAGAAAGAGAACTCGAAATTCTTGAATTGATTGTCAAAGAGTTCACAAACCAGGAGATTGCCGAAAAGCTCTACATTAGCTCAAGAACCGTTGATGCTCACAGAAGAAATTTGCTTCAGAAAACTGGTGCGCGAAATACCGCAGGGCTCGTAAAATACGCATTTCAACACAATCTGATCTCCCCTACATCTGACGAGTAAACAAAGCGCTACTCATCTATTTTTTTTTGCTTTAAGTCTAGCCAGTCAATAAGTAAGTAGGTGTTTTACGCTATTAAGCCGCAAAAAAATTAAGCCTTTTACCTGATACCAGCCTTTACTTCTGAATCATATGTTTAGATATGGAAGAACAGGATCATCTTAATATCATCATTGCTGCAGACCACACTCCCCGCTCAAAAAGCATTGCGGGGCTTATACATGATGGTTTTCGAAATTTAAAAACGGTCAAGTCAGCCGTAATGCCGAGTATGGAAATTTCTAACTCCAAAATAGATGCAGATGTAATATTGGTTGATCTTTTGAGCTCTCAATCCTCAACGATGAAAACACTGTCTGAAATAAAATCGACTATGCCTGATAGTAAACTCATTGCACTCCATATTTATAAATCCCATGAATTGATTAAGCCTATCTATGAATTAGGGATTGATGGTTATCTATATTGCGACCCTGCAAGGGAAGAACTGGTGAGGGCAATTAATACAGTATCGAATGGTGAAAAATTCTACCCATCTTTTCTAGTAGCAGAGAAAAACGCCTAAGCTGTTTAATAGTAATCCATCAGTATTTAAGGTGCTGTTAAAAATAAGCTTTTTACGTCTGTTTATTGATTGTTAGGTTACTCATATTAGTGCCATAATAGGATTAGTCCAACTAATTGAAGAGATGAAGTTAATCAATACCATAAACGAAGAAGTTAGCGAAGCACTGTTTAATGCGCTACCAACAGCAGCAGCAATTATTGCTGATGAGGGAGACATTATTGCAACAAACTCAAAATGGGAGAGCGACGAAAAGGGGTTTCAATGGTTTGGGATTCAGAAAACTGACGGCAACTATTTCGTTCACTGTGAGAAGGCAGTTAAAAACGGTGATGACCATGCACTGAAACTTATTTTTGGGTTGCGTGATGTTTTAGATCGAGCCAAAGGTCAATTTGAACTCACAGCTCCATATAGTAAGAAAGGTGTTGGATTAAGCTGGTTCAAAGTATTGATTACACCCTATGATGAAGCCAGCGCACTTGTACAGTACGAAGACGTAACGAAAAGCATGAAGGCCATGCAATCTTTGCGAGAGTCTACTGAGATATACAGTCAGCATTTTAAAAATTCACTTGCCGGTATCATACTTGGAACTCCAGAAGGAGAGATTATAGACATTAATCCAGCTGCCTGTAAAATGCTAGGCTATAGGAAGGATGAGATTTTGAAAGGGGGAAGGACTCTTATTGCGGATGATAACAGACCGATAAACAAGAAGGCAAAAACAATTCGTGAAAAAAAATCAATTTACGAAGGGGAGAAAGAGTATATCCATAAAAGCGGTGAGATTATTACAGTAGAAGTTTCATCTGTCCTGTATAAAAATGAGCATAATCAGTTAAGAATTATCAACACATTCCGAGATAAGAGTAAAGAGAAGGCTACTCTACGGGAATTACAGATCGAGCGAAGATTTACAGAGTCAGTAATTAATAGTATTCCGAATATTTTCTTCGTGATTAATAAAAAACTGAAGTTGGTAAGGTGGAATAACACCTTTGAAGAGATGTTTAATCCCGAGGACTTGAATAGTGGAAAAGAAGTACTTGAATACATAGTTGAGGGAGATAGGGAGCGGCTTAATAATATCGTTTCTGATGTATTTACTTCCGGAACAGGACACGCGGTTGTGGAAGTAATGACGAAGAAGGGTAATCGGCATTTCCATGTCTTGTTAAGCAAGTTTGCAAATACCGGTGAAGATTTTTTAGTGGGGACGGCGACAGATATTACCGATGTCATTGAAATTGAGAAAGAGAGAGATAAAAATTATGAATTGATTTCACAGCTTTTTGAAAGCTCTCCTTTGGGAATGGTTATGATGAATAAAGACCATAAAATCACGAAGGTAAACGACAGTTTCACAACCCTTTTCGGGTTCAATAAACTCGAATTGATTGGAGAAAATTTGAACAACATGGTTGTGCCGGAAGATGAGATGGAGTGCTTTAATAGTTTTTCCAAAGAGGTTTTTGAAGGTAAAGGTGGGAATAGAGAGGTTGTGCGGGAGACAAAGTCGGGTGAAAAAAGGAATATCATTATAAATGCAATTCCTATTTGGCAAGACGATGAAGTTGTAGCAGCATATAGTATTTATGTTGACTTAACTGAGCAAAAAAGAATGGAAGCACGTCTGCAAAATTCACTTGATGAGAAAGAGGTTTTGCTCCAGGAAGTGCATCATAGAGTTAAGAATAATCTTGCGGTGATTGCCGGACTTCTAGATCTCCAGATTATGGAAGAAGACACTCCTTTAATTGAAGGGAAATTGAATGAGGTTCGTAGCCGTATTTTCACAATTGCCAAAATTCACGAAACGATCTATCAAAAAGAAGAAGTTGTCCACCTTCGTTTCGATGATTATCTGAACTCCGTAATGAACGCCCTTCCACAAGTGCAGGGTGG
>SKGY01000027.1 GCA_007117235.1 Balneolaceae bacterium | reverse complement strand
GGATTATGGGGCGAATATTGAATGCGCCTTATTCCGAACACACCCCTGCCTTCCGTAGCTTCAGCGCAGGCATGCCTAAATCCCCTCTCCCCGAAGCGCTCGGGACGCAAGCGCAAGAGGGGACTTTTTGTTGCTGCCTTTATTTAATTCCGTTACATATAAACTCACCCTGCTCAGTTCCCATCGGTTTTACAAGTACAGCTGCAGTTAATGGAGGTATCACAAATGAGCCTTCATGGATGGAAACTTCTTTAACTACAGAATCAGCACTTTCAAGATGGAGAGGATGCAGTACCATACCGGGTAAGTTCAGATCAATTGTATGAGATTCGATATGGGAATTGAAGAGAACGAGAAGACCGTCATAATTTTCGTCAAGCGATTCCCCGGCACACATTCCGTCTGAAATAGTCATAGCAATTATTCCCGGAATCTGATCCGGTCCTGTGTTGTGATATGCAACCCTGCGATGTACGTCATCTGCTTCTCGCAACCGAAATAGAGAACTACTGTATCGGATTTGCAGCTGTTCGTGGAACACCTTCTGTGCAAATTCCATATGTTCTTTTGTGATCGATATATTTTCGTTGAGTAGAATTTCAGCTTGCTCATCCCATCGTTCTTCGTTATCTCTGCCAAACGGCAGGCCAATTCCCCAATTATTGGTTTCTAAGGTATAGTCTATCGCGTTGTACCAATCTCCCGAATCGTAGCTGTTGCGATCCATCGATTTAGAACGTAAAATTTCTGTCCCCAGTTGATAGAATGGGATTCCCTGTCCGTAATTGATGAAGGCGTTGCTTTGGTTGTGAACGCGAACACGGTCGTCCATACTAAACCAATCCGGAAGTTTTGTCTGAGTGTTATCCCAGAGTGTTTCGTTGTCATGCTTATCCAGATAGTTAATCGACTCCTGAGGCATTCTGGCGAAACCGATCATCTCATTGCCACCGTCAACAAGTTCTCCAAAACGGTTAATATATGGATAGGTACTGAGGTTTCCGGTCATTCCCACACGAATTCGATCTGCCTGACTTAACAAGTCATTTTTTTGCTGTTCGTTTTGATCGAAGTCTTCATTTGGGTAGAGGTATTTACCATTGGCAAAACCCTGATCCCGACCGGTCCAAGAATGAAAACCACCTTTCACGGCATCCCGAATACGATCATTGAAGTGGCCAATTCCGGTTCCTCCCGTCATAAACTGGGTAGCCTGATCAAATATTCGATTGTCAGCAACCTCTCCAAAATTCCATCCCTCGCCATAGATGAAGATATTTTTACCATCCACACCGTGTTCTTCAACGGTCAGAGTTTCAAGTGCAGAGAGTAGATTTTCCATCACATATTTAGGATGGTGACCCATCAAATCAAACCTAAACGAATCAATTTTATAAAATTTGGCCCAGTGAAGGATGGAGTCGATAATCAGCTTCTCCATCATATTAAATTCGGCAGCCGTATTAGGGCAGCAGGTAGAATTTTCGACATCGCCGGAATAGGGATTTAGCCTCTGAAAATAGTCGGGCACCACGCGATCTAATACTGACCGATTTGACAGTCCGGATGCTGAGGTGTGATTATAAACGACATCAACAACAATATTTAGTCCGATCTCATGAAGGGCCTTCACCATCTTACGGGTTTCAAGTAATCGCTGAGCTCCATCCGGATCAGTGGAATAGCTCCCTTCGGGTGTGTTGAAATGGAATGGGTCATAACCCCAGTTAAAGCCGTCATAATCTGAAAATTTATCAGATGGTTCAGGGCTTAAATAGATTTCCTGAATTGCTTTGGTTGTCGGATCATCTTCAGAAAGTTCAACAAATGCCTCTCTGATAGTTTGCCCATCAAAACGATCGCAATATTCCGTGAACATCGGATCGTCAAAAAAGTCACACAGTCTGCTGAACGGATGATGGAGATCGATTCGATCCTCCTTGTTCTCATTCACCGTTGTGATATCATTGATGGGCAGCAGATGGAGATGTGTTAACCCGGATTTCGCCAATGTCATCAGGTGGTTCATACCGTCCGAAAGAGCCGAGCCGTTTTCCCCATTATGAGTAAAAGCCATATAAGTTCCGCGATGTTCTTCAGGCACGGTTTGATCAATGATACTGAAATCTCTCATGTGAGCCTCGTACAGGGTAATATCCGTTGGGAACGGTAGTTCTTTGATAAGCTCATCCCATCCCGTTGGCTTTAGATCACTGTCATTTTTGAGATCTGCAAACTGACTGAACTCACTATCGACAGCCAGACTTACTGAGTAAGGATCTGTAACCAGGTAATTATTTATCTGATCATTTTCGCGATGGTAGACTTGTATGTTAAACTGATAGAAAAGGCGATCCCAGGATAGTGGTCCACTGAATGTCCATACTCCGTGTTCGGAATCGTACTCTGACGGTTCAACCTCCTCAACCTTCTCTTTTTCAGAATTATACAGAACAAGCGTGACTGATTGGGCAGTTGGTGCCCACAAATTGAGCTTTATAGAATCATCATTATAAACGAGACCAAGATCACCGTCAAACGTGTAGAGATCATCAAGCACTCCGTGTCTCTGAACGTGAGTAGCTTTAATTGGTACTCCGGCATCATCAAAAGCAACTGCAACTAGTTGTCCTCTAAGAGCATCTTTTAATGATGACTCATCTTCGCTCAAAGAAAATATCGGCCAGTCAGCTATGTGACGAAGTTTGTCGGCAAGATCAGGGTCCAGATTTCCACCCGGTGTTAACCTGAAAAAATTACCACCAATAACGCCGGCGTCAAAAATTTCAAGAGCCGCATTACTACTGTAATAGAGTGCATATGAAGCAGCGTCGGTTGAAGTTTCCCAAAGCAGATGACTCGCAGAAACCCAGTGGGCACTCGCCCCCTCAACAGGAATCTCGTTGGTAATATCAGGTTCAGACATAGGTTCTTGAGAAGTGCCACAGCCTGTAAGTATCAGAATTGTAATTGCTAATAAAGTGAGTCTCATAAAGTAAAAGCCGGTATTTTGTTGATTAAATGAAGATAGTTAATTGAATTGAATGAAACAGAACTCACCCCCTGTCTCGCTGCCGTGTTCAAAAGATGAGCCCTCTCTTCAGCAACTGCCTCGACCGCTCTGCGCGGTCTGCCAGTTTTGATTAGAGGGGGAACTTCGAAAAGTAATTTGAGCAATTAATGAAGCTACATGCCGGGAAAGTATTCATGAGTTCCCCCTCTCTGCGAGTGAGTGCAGTTCGCGTTGAGCGAATTAGCACGACCGCGTAGAGAAGAGGACAGGGGGTGAGTCCGAAATAATGGTCTACTTTTGATTCCAAATTCAATAGTTTGTCTGCGTGATGAGCAAGAATAGATATGCAGACATAGCTTTCCCTACAGCCGTACGGCAGCTGTTTACCTACCAAACCGATGATCCTGATATAGCGCCCGGAATGAGGGTATGGGTGCCGTTACGCAACGAATATGCAATTGGGATGGTGGTAAAAGTGCACGGCCAAAAACCGGACTTTGACACCAAAATGGTTGCAAAGGTTCTTGATGAGGAGCCAATTTTGAGTGCGACGCTTCTCAAATTGACGGAGTGGATCCATCGTTTTTATTACTGCAGTTTTGGTGAAGCCATACAATCTGCACTGCCGGTAGGGTTGAACTTTACCTCTGAAAAAAAACTTGAAGTCACCGATGATATTGTAAGTCAACCAAAAGTAGAAGAAGCTGAGATTCTTGATGAGTTGCGTGATAGCGACGTTACACTCAATGATGCTGAGAAGAGATGGAGAGAGGGTAAGTCAAAACATCTGCTCAAAAAATTGATCAAAAAAGGGTGGGTAACCGTTTGGGAGCAACCCAGACAAAAAGTTGACTACAAAAAAGTAAAACACTGGAAACTATCGGAGAGTGTTGATCCCGAGCAAGTACTTACTGAACTATCAGATAGTCAAAGAAGTAATAAATGGGTTCAATCTTTTGAAGAGCTGTTAAAGATTGAGTTACCGGTAAAGCATCAGGCCTTGCTTAAACAAGACGAGTTCACATCCTACACTCTAAAAAGAATAGAAGAGGAGGG
>SKGY01000252.1 GCA_007117235.1 Balneolaceae bacterium | reverse complement strand
CTCACTTAATAAAAATTCTACCGGTTCATCTGTGGTTTGATCAAATACAAAACCGTTAGTGTAGGTTCCCTTGTAATCTAATCTAACTATGTTTTCTTCGGCTGGAACTTTGCCGGTTCCCTGTTCAATTATGCGATACTGTAAGCCACTTTCAGTCACTACAATGTCTTCCCGCTCAGCATTTTGCTCCATAAACTCGTCAGGATCTAATAACCAGGAGTCCATTTCAACTTCAAATGTATATACGCGCCCGTCGTTGACAGCTAAATTTGATGGTAAAACAAATTCATAAGTAGAGCCCTCATTCATAAGTTGAAGGCCTTCAGCAAAACCCCTGAAAAACTGAAACTCACTTGGTAAAAATATGGTGATGTCTCCATCGCTGGATAGCTGTTCAGAACCATCAACTGAGACACCCTCGTAGATTGCAAATACAAAGTTATCTACTTCCGGGCTGTTACCCTCGCCCTCTTCAATCACCCTGTAGAGTAGTCCGCTCTCGGTCATAGTAACATCCTCTCGCTGAGCATATTCTTCAAGGTATGCGAGATCTGCAGTGTCATCATAAGGCTCAATGTCAGGTTCATTCAGGCAAGACATCAAAAGCAGGGAGGAGAGTAATAGGAGTGAATATTTCATAAAATTGTAGAGGTAAGAAAATGAATAGTTTTATAGGATAACGGATATAGGTAAACGGTTTAGATGATCTTCTATTTCACACAATGTATCAGGTATGCTTTTTTCGAGTGCATTGGTCAATGTTTTATCATAGAAATGGGGGTCACTGCAATTTGACCAGAATGAGCGCTCGGAATCAATCAACGGAATTATTTCTGAGATATCATCGGCATCAAAAAAAAGCAGCTTTCTGTGTAACTCTTCAAGTGATTCGTGAATATTCCCTGCAACAGCAACATAAAAAAAAGGGTGTTGGCGATCATCTTCCATCATATTGTGTAGAGAAAATGAGTTGTATCGAATAGATTTTAGTACATCGATCAAATTACTGCGGTAGATTACATCGGACTCTCGGCTCTTGTAATAACTGAAGTTTCTGATCAGTTTTTGGCTTGTAGTCAATGTTACTGCCGCTGCCGCTGCAGAAAAGGATAAAAGGCTTTCCGAACTTAATTTGGCCATTCTGCGGGATTTTCTCGCCAGGAATTCAGTAACTCTAAATCACTCTGTTTGATGAATTTTTCTTCAAAAGCAACTTCAATCAATGTGTTGTAGTCAGTTAGTGAGAAGACAGGGATACCTGCACTTTCAAATTTTTTATTTGCTGCATCAAATCCATAAGTGAAAATACTAAGTACTCCTTTTACATCAGCTCCAATAAACTGAAGAGCCTCAATAACTGAAACAGCAGACCCGCCTGTAGAGATAAGATCTTCAATTACAACGGTTGACTGTCCTTTATCAACGCCGCCTTCAATTTGGTTACCAAGCCCATATGCTTTGGCTTTGGCCCTTACATATGCGAGAGGTTTGTCGAGTGAGCCTGCAATCCACGCGGCATGAGGAATTCCTGCCGTGGCAGTTCCTGTAATAACATCGACGTCTCTGAAGTTCTGTTCAATAATTTCAATAAATGCTTTGGAAATCTTTTTTCTGATTTCTGGGAATCGAAGTGTGAGTCTGTTATCACAATAGATGGGTGAGTTCCAGCCAGATGACCATGCAAACGGATCGTTTGGCCGTAATACAACGGCTCCAATGTCGAGCAGGTGTTTGGCAATCTCTTTTGCGAATTTTTTATCCGCTATGGTATAGTTCGTCTTTGTTTCAATCATAATTAAAAAGTGTTTTCAAATAACTCAATGTTGGTTTAATACACCAAACAACAAGCTTAACTTAGCAAACAGATATTAAGCCTTGATTATTATTTAAGATCTGTTAAAAAAAGGTTTCTGTAGAGTATTTTATTATTTCAAGTACTGTGAGTGCATAAAAGCCTGCAAGTAGATCATCTGCCAATATACCATATTTTCCGGGTAATTTCTCCAAACGACGTACCCCCAGCGGTTTAGTGATATCAAAAAGCCTGAAGAGAGCAAATCCTAAAAACAAGATCCAAATAGGGTCTCCCTGAGATATCTGAAATCCCGAAAAAAGAAATACAACACTCTGCCCGGCAGCTTCATCCATTACAAATTGTGGTGCATCATCTCCATAAGTTGTGATAAAATAATCTGCGGTGATGAGTGATAGTATAGTGGTTATAATCAAAAATAGAGGTATTCCCGTTACCGGCAAAACAATTGAAATCAGATAGATTAGTGCAACTGCTCCAAGACTGCCCCACGTACCCGGAGCAAAAGGGATATGTCCCAAACCAAAAAGGGAACCGAGCAAATCATTCAAACGATTCATTTGCTGCTGTTACTTTGGAATAGGTTTTTATTTACTATCAGATACTCAATACCTGAGTAAACTGTAATGAAGGTCACCGCCATCATGGCCCAGTAGAATATATCAAGGTTGTAAATGGAGTTGACAAAATTTCCAAACTCACCGCCAAATAGTATCAGGAAACCAAAAAGCAGGGCAACATAGAGAAAGCCCATTTGAACGGCTGTTTTCACTTTTGCTGTAAATCTTGTTTGTAAAATTATCCCCTTTCTCTTGGCGTAAATTCTTAGAAGCGTAATAGTGATATCGCGAATAACAATCAGAATAACAGCCCACCAGGGAAATTGCGAAGGGTCTAAAAAGGGTAAGCAGATAAAGCCCGCAAATGTCAAAAACTTATCTGCCAATGGATCAAGAAAAATTCCAAACTCAGTCTCAACTTCATATTTGCGCGCATAGTAACCATCAAAGTAGTCGGTAACGGCAGCTACCGTAAATACTACCAAACTGATTCCTCTGAGTAAAATGTCGTCTTGAATGAATAAAAGCAGGAATACCGGCGCCATCGCCATCCTGAAGCCGCTAAGTATGTTGGGTAATTTCTCCACACCCAAAGGTAAAGTGTTGTGAAGTCAATTGGAAGAACTCTATAGACACTTTTTGAAATGGGGACCTATAATATTGTACGTTGGTGATTTACTAATTGTGAGTAAGTTCGCTTCATAGATAAGTTTATTATTGCTCTTCAATAATCATCAGCAATACACTATTTTTAGTGCGTATGAAAAAAGCGACTATCATCTCTATCGGAAATGAGCTGCTCATTGGAGATACCGTAAACACGAACGCATCTTGGATCGGTACATTTCTTACGGAAATTGGGTTTTACGTTGAACAGGTGATCACCATTCCTGACAGCTATGAATTAATTCAGATGAGAATATCTGAATCACTGAACAACTCTGATCTCACTATAATAACCGGCGGACTCGGACCCACTCATGACGATATTACAAAAAAAGCGATTGCGGATCTTTTTGATGCAGAGCTCATAGAGAATCTAGAGGTTCTCAATCATATTAAAGCGATTTTTGAGAAGCGTGGATTTCAATTCAGTCTGTCAAACAGAGAGCAGGCTCTGATACCATCAAATGCCGAGGTACTGTTTAATAACAAAGGAACGGCACCGGGGATGTGGTTCAATCAAGAGGGTAAATGCATTGCCGTACTACCGGGCGTACCACATGAGATGAAATTCCTTATGGAAAAAAGGGTGAGCAATAAAATTGCAGAGAGTTATTCCGGGCTTGACGTATGGGCCACTCAGTATTTTAAAACAGCCGGTGTTCCGGAAAGTACACTCAGTGATAGAATAGGAAATTTGGATCAATTTGAAAGTAGTGGTATTGGTGTGGCATTTCTCCCGAGTGCAGCAGGCGTAACAATCCGAATTAGCTCAAGTGGTGCTGACGAATCTGCAGCTGAGGGTAAGCTTGTTCGGCTCAGAGGCACAATCTACGATAAAGTAGGTGATGTTATTTATGGTGAGGGGAAAAACCTCACACTTTCTGCTGTCGTAGGTGATTTATTAGCTCAAAAAGGGTTAACTATAGCAATGGCCGAAAGCTGCACAGGTGGGCTCTTGGCAAATAGTCTGACTGATAATCCGGGGAGCAGCAGATATGTGATGGGCGGGGTTGTGGCGTATCACGATAATG
>SKGY01000048.1 GCA_007117235.1 Balneolaceae bacterium | reverse complement strand
GCTCACTTACAAATCTAATTGAAGATGTATTGAGCACTGATACCGGCAAATCATCGCAATTGAGTAATTGGTTTAAACGCCCACTTTCTGAAGAACAGATGCATTACGCCGCCCAGGATGTGCTCCACCTTTTTAAACTAAAAGGGAAATTTGACCGGCTGGCAGATGAGAAGGGAGTTGGACATTGGATTGAACAAGAAAATCAATATTGGGATAATCAGGATTATTCTGGTGAAGACAACAACACTCTTTACAAGGAAAAAGATAAAAGTGACTTAAATGAAGTAGAGTGGTACATCTACAAGAAACTGGTTCACTATCGTGATACTGTCGCTGAAAAGTATAATAAACCAGCTTTTCAGGTTTTTAAAAAAGAGATACTTATAGATATCTCGAAAGACATCAGAGCACTTTCGGGGTGGGAAAACAGACGTGGTATTTACAGGAACATCAAAAACAGCCATACCAAGGATGAGTTGATTATGCTTGTTAAGGAGGCAAAATCTGAGGCATTGGAATTAGGATTGAAGGAGAATAAGCCTGCAAGGAATATTCCTACACCAGAAGAGATGAAGGAGATTAGAAATCAACAAAAGCATATTAAAAAAGTGAAAACGGAGCTCTTTGATCCTATTAAACAATCAATTGTTGATCAGTATGGTGAACAGACAGCAACTTACTTACTAAGCAACAGAATAGTGACGGATTTGATTACCGGCAGCAACGGTGGGCTTCCGCCATACAAGAAAGAGCTTCTGGTTAAATCTGCCGAAGAGTTAAACCTGAATAAAAATCTTCTTTTTGAAATTATTGAGTAATTATCCATGACAGAACCAATTCCACACGAAATAAGAAGATATCCACCAACTCAGAATAAATCACTCAGAGCCTGGAGCGCAGCAGATGAGCACATTTTGAAATGGTTTGATGATAATCAAATAGAACCGGAGAACATTTTAATCCTGAATGATCGGTTCGGGTATCTGACATGCCACTTTAACTCGTCAGACGTTTCGGTTATTGCAGATAATAGAAGTCAGCTAAAGTCTACTAAAAAAAATCTATCTAACAACCAGCTTGATGAAAGTACCATACAATTTTTGAATCCACTTGAAGATATTGACAAACCATTCAGCTATGTCTGTTTGAATATCCCTAAATCGCTCGAACAGTTCAGATTTTATCTCCAAAAAATTCATTCTGTATCAACTGAAGAGTCTGTTGTTATCTGTGGATTCATGACCAGACATTTTACCCCTGCAATCCTGGAAGTTGCACAGGAATACTTTGAGGATGTCAGTCAAAGTCTGGCCTGGAAAAAGTCGAGAGTACTTGTGCTAAAGAGAAAAAAGACCCAAGTGAGGCAAATCGAAGTCGACTCTTTCACTGACACATTACCTAACGGCAGTGAGATTAAATTGAAGCAATACCCCGGTGTATTTTCACTGAATCGAATAGATAACGCTACCCGTTTTTTAGTTAGCAATTTATCATTCGAAGCCGATGACCAACATATTTTAGATTTGGGGTCGGGAAATGGGGTTTTGGCAAAAGTGGTTCAAATCGAAAAACCTGGCGCTGATATCCACCTCATGGATGATTCATATCTCGCTATCGAATCTTCCCGGCTAAATATGGATGAAGGTTCTGTGAGCTTTCACTGGACCGATACTTTAGATGATATTGATGAAGATATTAAGTTTGACCTCGTTATATCTAATCCACCATTTCATCTTGAATATGAAGTGAACACTGAAGTGGCCGTTGAACTTTTCCGAGAGGTAGCAGGCAGATTGAATCAGGGAGGCAGGTTTTTATGCGTTGCAAACCGGCATCTTGGCTATCGACCACATTTAAAGAAGTTCTTTACTAAATGCGATGAGCTGGTATCAAATAAGAAATTCGTCATTTACAGTTGTCGGATGAATTCATGAATATTTATCAGTTTATTCTAAAACAAACTGCCAATAGATGATGCCTGCCAGCATAACTAACAATGACACCCAAATAATGATGGCATATCGGCTAAACTCTTCCCCATCTTTTTGCTCACTGAAGTCATTTGGTCTAATTCCCTGAACTAAAAATGTTAGCACCCCGGCCAGATTCACACAGATGATATATGTCAGTGTCAATAATCCGGCACCAAATGCGAGTTCATACATTCCACTTCCCAAAAGAAGACCTGTAGCAACCATAGGTGGCAGGAGAGCAACAGCTACCATAACCCCGATCACAGCAGCAGAGATGCCTCTAGTAAACGAAAGGCATCCTGCAACTCCGGCCGCCAATCCTAAAGCGATATCTGCAAAACTTACTACCGTTCGAGATTCGATTTCGTAAACTTCAGGATCTAAAGCAAACAAAAAACCCATTGCAATTGACAACACCATCCCCAATGAAAACCCATACGCTATCGATTTCAAAGAGCGTTTCAGCAGGGCTTTATCACCGAGAGTTGTGGCTAAGGCCAAGCCCACATTTGGACCCAAAATTGGTGCAATTACCATAGCTCCTATCACCATAGCCGGACTGTTTCTAATCAACCCATTAGCTGCAACTATACATGAAAGTGCTATTAGCACAAGATAAACCCAGGAAATATCAACAACCTCTTTTATATCTTCATAAAGCTCTTCTCTTGAAATTCGCTTAACCCGGTCATCATCCTTTTTAGCCTCCCCACCTTCATCCTCTTTTTCTACATCCTCCACTTCATGTTTTGGAATTGTTGCAGCAACTGGGAGCAATACAATTCTGAAGTCATCACTTTCGGAGAACTTTGAGTCCAGATCGTTTAATATTTTTTCCGTCAGCTCTACGTCAGCCAGCAAAGTGATACTTTTTTGACCTGAATCTGTCTGTTCAATCCAATAATCAACAACGTTATCGTCATCAAAAAGCTGTTCCAGGTCCTCAGTGTTTTTTGGTGGTAAAATTTTTATCAATCTTAAAGCCATGTGTCAATATTGGTCAAATAGATTTCAGATACAAAAAAAGAAGGGCCGATACCTACTAAATATCGACCCTTGACCTATCTCGACAGATATAAAACCGTTACTTAATGCAACGGTTCATGTGAAAAATCTCTTAATTCGCTCTCTCAGAATTTGGAACTGAGGTATCAATATCTAAAGCTCTGTAAATTGGGCAGAAAGAAACTCCACCTGAAAAAATCGGGATTAATCCTAAAAAACCCCACCAACTGTTCAGGTAGAGTCCGCCTGCCATAATTAACGCTCCTATTAGTACTCTAATAATCGAATCTACATATCCTACATTTTTCTTTAAAATCATCGTTATCACCTTCTCTGTTTGATTGTTGTTAAAAAACCGAATTGTCATCTAAATTGTCGATAATCGGCCTTGTTTTTATTTCTCACTACAAATGTACATCAACCGGAGTCATAAACTTCACAGAGAACACCTGAATATAGAATGAGCGGTACCCCTAAAAATGAATAGTGAAATCCCTTAGTCACTGTTATTTTACTACTGAACAGACTGATTCTTATTGTTATTCCTTAATTCATCTAAAAAGCCTTATACATGAAGTTTAAAGCACCCTTTCAATCCATCATCTGGAACAGTGACCATCTTACCATACTAGATCAGACATTTTTACCCGAACGTGAAATTTACATTGATCTCAATACTCCGGGGCAGGTTTGGGAAGCTATTAAAAAATTAAGGGTTCGAGGAGCGCCGGCAATTGGAATTGCTGGAGCTTATGGACTCTATCTCGGGTGCAATGATCTGCCAGAATCAGATTTTGAATCTTTCTACAGAGAATCAGAAAGAATTGCAGATTACATCAATTCATCACGCCCTACAGCAGTGAACTTATCATGGGCTCTAAAACGAATGATTGCGACTGTGTATGTTGAAAAGGAGAAACCTATTTCTGAGATCAAAAAAACTCTTTTAAAAACGGCTGTTACAATTCATAATGAAGATCGCAGACTCTGTAAAGCCATTGGTGAAAACGGACTTAAACTTGTACCTGAAGATGCTTCAATACTCACTCACTGCAACACTGGTGGTTTGGCAACCGCTGAATTTGGCACAGCATTTTCAATTATTTTGCACGCTC
>SKGY01000232.1 GCA_007117235.1 Balneolaceae bacterium | reverse complement strand
TGTAGAGTTGCTTAAAGCTTGTTCAAGTTTAGAGTCCGCGTCAACATCTAATTCTCTCCATTTCTGTATCCAGTTTTCCTCGGCAAAACTTTTTAAATCCTGATAGTTGAAAGTATCAGTAACGGAACACTCCACTAAATGATCAACACTTAATGCGTGATCCTGCACTGACTTTCTTGAATTGAAATGAATGACCGTCACATCCCGCCAGGATTCTAGTGTCTGAATCAGTGATTTTGTAAAGGGTTGATCACCAAATCGAAGGATCAGATCGGGTTGTAGCTGTTCTGCATTTTTTTCATCTCTCAGAAACTGCTCATATCTTAAAATTTTGTTGTCATGAGTTGCAACAAATCCGCTACCGGGTTCAGCAATTACAGGTGCATTAAGAAAATCAGAGAGTTCAGCAGCCTTAGGGGCAAGTGATTGATGTGGATTGGAGGGACCACAAAGGATGAGCGGTTTTTTAGATGAATTGATCGCTGATAGAATGTCATTTCCGAATGAGATTTTACGGCTAACTGTTGACAAAAATTGTTGTATTGAGTCTTTTTCAATCTCTCTCTTTAATGAAGAAATTTCATGATCAACTTGCTCTTCAGTGGGCTCAAGTGGTTTTCTAAAGGGCATATTTATATGCACAGCACCGCCAGAATCAATGGCAGCTTTAACAGCATGATTGCCCAAGTATTCAAGGCGTCTCAAGTCTTCATCTTCAAACCGTGGTTCTCCAGTATCATGAAATTGAACTGCATGATCACCAAAGAGTTTTATTTGATCAATTGTTTGGGAGCTCCCGATACCGCGCAAGTTTGGCGGACGATCTGCAGATAACACAATCATAGGAACGCCTGACTCTTTAGCTTCAATAACGGCGGGAAAGTAGTTTGCAGCTGCAGTTCCTGATGTGCAGATTAGTATAGCAGGAAAACCATTAGCTTTACCTATACCGAGAGCAACAAATCCGGCAGATCGCTCATCAAGAATGACGTTAGTTTTAATTCCCGGATGAATAGCAGCAGCTATTGTTATTGGGGTAGAGCGAGATCCCGGTGAAATAACTGCATGACGAACACCGGCTCTGTACAACGATCGAATCAGAGTTGATGTCCAATTCAGATGATTACTCATTGCCTGGTCTGTTTCCATTCAGCGAATCAAGCATTGGCTTGAATTTTAGCAATGTTTCATTCCACTCTTTTTCAGGGTCGGAGTCGGCAACAATACCACAGCCGGCATAAAGAGTAGCACTTTCATCGTGGAGCAATGCACTTCTGATTGCAACGGCAAATTCACCACTTCCACTCAGATTAAACCAACCTATAGGTGCAGCGTACCATCCTCTGTCAATCTGTTCAATGTCATGGATATGGGCAACAGCTTCTTCTCTTGGAAACCCGCCAACAGCGGGTGTTGGGTGCATTTCGTTAATAAGATCATGTATTTGAACATTCTCTTTAATTGAAGCTGAAATCGGAGTAAACAGATGCTGCACATTTTTAAGTTTTTTAATACTTGGTTGCTTGGGATGCTCAATCCGGTAGCTGAAATTTTTAAGATTTTCATTGATTGCACGTACCACAAAGTCGTGCTCATCCCGATCTTTTTGGCTGTTCATAAGATTATTTGCCAGCGACGCATCTTCAATAGCACTTCTTCCGCGCGATGTACTGCCGGCAAGTCCGTCTGTACTGAAAATACTGTTTCTGAAAGAAGCCAGACGTTCAGGTGTTGAACCGATAAATGCAGTTTTGGAATCTTTCTGAATCATGAAATTAAAACATTCGGGATACTTTTGTCTCAATTGATGAATTAAAACAGTTGACTCAGGCCGAAATTTAGATTCAATAGTCTTGGACCTTGCAAGTACAATTTTTTCAAATTTCCCTGATTTTATATAACTCTTCGCTAATTCAACTTTTTCTATCCAGGAATTCTTCTCCTGTATCGAATTTTGGGTTGAGTTAAGATTACCTGAAGAAGGGATTTCGTCTGTAAAACCGGGCAATACAGTTGAGATATTTAAAAAACCTGTAATCTGACTAATAATCTGCTGATATATCTCATCTGGTGTACAGTCTTCCTTATCAAAAGTAAGAGTTAGTAGATGTAAATTTCCATTTTTGACAATCATCCATTCAGGCAGAATGAAGTTGGCAGCACCAAATTTCTTCCAAACCTTGCCGATATTATATTTATCAAATGAGTAACCACCAAGTAATAGTGGTCCGGCCATAGAATGTTTGATAGATGTATAAGCGTCAATCTCTTTTTTTATAGAAGAGGTCTGCTCTGAAATTTGATCAAAACGATTACCACCTGTCGATTTTAATTCACGAACTTTTCCGGCAGCTGAAATTGACAAATCATTTTCAGGATGATCCCAATAAAATTTTTCGTCGTACTCCGGGTTCAACTCCAAAGCAGCCAATGGATCAATAGGAGCTATTGGCAGGGTAACTGAAAGTAGAGGCAGATCAGATTTACTAATTTGTATCAGGAAATCGGTGAACTCCTGAGAGTCGAGTGCCTCAATAAATTCTGTCGGAATAATTTGATCTGAGAAGTTAGAGCTCATGTTGTCTTAATCGATGTGATTTTCAATACTTTCAATATAAATTGAAAGTTTATCATTCCAAAATACTATTAAACTCTATCTTATTGAACTGCAAAGAGGTTGAATGAATCCATGGAGTCGGGAAAGTATAAAAATTTACACAGAAATGAGAGAAATTGGGGGTTATTGAGCATCATCAAACTTCCCGGTCAAAAATGGATTCTGAATTCCATAATCTTCCGGATTATAATCGGCTAGCTCATAGAAATAATCCCATGCAAGTTTACTCTGTCCCTTACTGTCTACCCAATTTGGATGACTCTGCTTAATGAGGCCCACAACACGTTTTGCATAGCGAATCCGCTCATCCTGATCATCAATTCTTGGGATTGCTGCAATCATCAAGTCTAAATTGTAACCACAGTCGTAGTCTTTTGGTTTGTCTTGCTTTAAAAACATAGTCGTTATTGAGAAAGAGCTATTTTATTTGTTTTGATGTCCTGTAAAGCTACAATATTTGTGCCTGAAAAGTAAAATGATAATATATCATTGTAATTCCATCCGGCTTCAGAAAAGCCTTTTGCTCCCCATTGGCAAAGGCCGACTCCATGCCCCAATCCGTTGCCGGTAAACGTTATTTTTTGATCATCCGCACGAACATCAAAACGTGTGCTTTTTAAAGCTTGTTCAAATACAAGTTGATTAAAAATTAATCTGAACTCATTGCCTTGAAAATGTAGCTCTTGATTCGATCCATTAATAAGTGAAATAGTTTCAACTCGTCCCTGTTGACTATGAATCAGCCGGATTGAATGATGATTGAAACCATATCGCTGCTTAATAAAGTCATTAAATTTATTGACATCTATTGAGTAACTCCATGAGAAGTGTGGCGACAGTGAGCACATACTGTGATCATCGGTACCACGGAGGTAGGGCAGTGCTTTTCCATTCCAGATATGTTCATTATTGCTAGTTGCCCCCCCACATGTACTCGAGAATGCCGCAAGAATTAATTTGTTACTCCAGGTTAGTATCTGGCCTTTGGTTTCATATGCAGCTAAACGATAATCAGGTCTTGATGGAAGAGCGCCAAGATAAACCTGACTTTGTTCATGATCTTTCAAATCAAAATCCTTATATGGGCTGTGATAAATATTCCAAAGTGCATAGGTACGTGACGCTACTGCCTGACTTTTCAATGCCTCGAACTCGGTAAAATTCATTTCGCTGCCAACTACAGATGAAACATAATCTTCGAGCTGTACTTGGTTTACGATTTGAAGCTTACCGTTTCTCTCGGAAACTGAAATTTCGAAATCCCCGTGATAAATTCGGTGCTGGTTGGCTGATGCAAAGATAGCAGTGAGTCCGTCCTGATGATTTACTCTCAATCGGCTGGTACGGTACTCTTCATTTTGAATTGTGACTATTAACTCACCCAAAGATATTCTTACAAAAACAAAGCCATCAGTTGGGAGCAGTGTGATTGTTTCACTGTCAGTAACAAATTCTAAGGATTGATCAACAGCATTGATCCGTAGGTT
>SKGY01000156.1 GCA_007117235.1 Balneolaceae bacterium | reverse complement strand
GGATTGGGTGCCACTCCGGGAATTGATTGGGGTGTGAATTCAATCAGATCAAAACGAATGCCGTTAAGATTGTCCAGTTCATCAATGATTGATTCATTGAGCTCTGTGTTTGGTGAACCAAGTGTCAGGAATGGATTATCCGTCCCTCTCCCCTCTGATAGATCTGTACCCTCAAAAAAGACCGTTCCGGCATAGAGAAACGCGTGTTCAAACGTTGGTAAATTGGGGGATGGCGGAACCCAATTGAGGTTTGTGTCGGGCCATTTCATGTTCCTGCTCCATCCTTGCATAGGTATCACGCGGAGGTCAACAGAATTGTCAAAATTCATCCAATGTTCACCAACAATCATTTGAGCCATTTCGCCCATTGTTAAGCCATGAGCAGCAGGTATCGGATATGGACCAACAAAGGATTTAAATTCATCTTCCAACATCCATCCGGACATATAATTACCTCCAAGTGGATTAGGTCGATCGAGTACCCAAACCGAAACATCTGCTTCAGCGGCCGCCTCTAAAACCAGCCCAAGTGTAGCTATGTAGGTGTAAAATCTGAGTCCAACATCCTGCATGTCAAAAATGAGCAGATCAACATGACTGAGCATTTCGGGCGTTGGTTTTCGTGTTGATCCATAAAGTGAAAATACGGGCAGTCCTGACTCCTGATCCACACCATCCTCGATATGATCTCCCGCGCCGGCCTCCCCGCGAAAGCCGTGTTCAGGAGCAAATAGGGCCGATATGTTTAAATCCAAAGCGAGTAACGTATCCAGCATATGCGTATCCCCGATTCTGGCTGTGGGATTCATCACCAATCCTATTCGCAATGACTCCAGCTCTTCCAGATGATTATCAATCAACATCTCTGCGCCGGTTTTTACCTGATATGATTGGTCACTCTCTCCTTCGCAAGAGTTCCAAATCAGAACATTGAACATCATCAATAGCGGGATAAATATTCTTTTAAGAAGCATCGATAGTTGATTTAATTGCAGGTAAGATTGAGAATAAGAAATAAAAAAAGGCGGAAAGTAATAAACTTCCCGCCTATAATATCAAACTGTAAGCCTGATCTATGCGTTGTTTGCAACTACATCAGATTCAGCAAAAAAGTAAGCGGCTTCAATTTTACCATTCTCCACAGAGTCTGATCCGTGGACAATATTTTCGCCAACACTGTCAGCAAAATCTGCACGGATTGTTCCCGCATCTGCTTCGGACGGATTTGTTGCACCAATCAGTTTACGGAAATCCGCAATTGCGTTCTCCTTTTCGAGAATCATTGGTACACAAGCTCCGCTGCTCATAAATTCAACAAGTTCACCGAAAAACGGACGCTCTTTGTGAACTGCGTAAAATCCGCCGGCTGTGTCTTTGGTTAGGCGGGTCATTTTCATTGCTACGATCTTAAATCCAGCTTCCTGAATTCGTTGTGTCACTTCACCAATAAGGTTTTTTTTAACACAGTCAGGTTTTAAAATTGTTAGTGTGCGTTCTACTGCCATTCTTTTTAATTTGTAACGATTAAAGTTTTCATATCTCTTTTTAACAGATACAAAAGATACGGTAAAAGGGGTAAAATCACGAACCATGTCAGCACAATCGTTCTCATTTATTTATCAGTTTGAAAGTTCAGTTTCGCCAAAAAAACTTTGGCAGCTGGTTTCTGATACGAATCGTTTTTTTAAAGATATCGGTGAGCACCCTATTCAAATGGCAAATCTCTCCAATCAGCAGGAGAGCAATCTCAAAGAGCTGACTTACGAACAAATTCACAGACCTGATGTTTGGATCGAAGAACCCTACCAGTGGGAAGCGCCTTACTATCTAAGTGTTAAAAGAACCTACAAGACAGGTTATTTCAGATCTTTAAAAATTGCCGTTAATCTGATTGATACAGACTATGGATCGAAAATCTCGATTCGCTATTCCGGTACATATAGTGGATTTGGCGGCTGGTTCATCACCAAGAAGAAATTTAACAAAACACTTAAACGAAGAATTAAAAAGACCCTTAGGGTTTATGAGTCAGCTATTATTGATGGTGTACTCCCATCAAAGCTAAAAAAACCAGTTACGCTGCATAATCCGGTTAGATGGAAATCATTAAAAGAGAGACTAATAACTATCACCGAGAAACCTGAAATTTCCGATAAGCTTCTCAATTTGATTCAAACGGGTGACGATCAGGATCTTGAGCATCTATCACCACTTAAACTTTCCAGAGTCTGGAAAAAACCTCTGAGTGATATTCTTGCAGTAATGTTTTATGCGGTAAAAATTGATGTACTGAGCTTTAGCTGGAATATTCTCTGCCCATCATGTAAACATAAAGTTGACAACTGCCGGTCGCTCGTGCAGCTTACTGACCCGATGTTTTGTGATAATTGCGGTGAGGATTTTCAGGTCGAGTTCAACAGAGGCGTACAGCTTTCGTTTAAACCACACATCCTGGTAAGGAAGCTACAACACAAAACCTATTGCTTCGGGAACCCCTCTACTCTATGCCACATTCCTCTCTATATCACACTTCAACCCGGACAAAAGCGATTCACAAAAGTTGACCTGCCTGCAGGAAATTACCGGATCTACTGTGATAAAACAGAGGGATATGTTGAAGCCAAAGTAAAACAGGGTGGCCTTGAGAATGCAGCACTTATATTCTCGCATGATGATCTGAAACAGCAACTGGTTACTCTATCACCAACCCCAAATCTCATTCTTCACAATCAAACCTCTGAGGCCATTACCATTCAGTGTGAAAGCATGGATTGGGAGCAGTTTAGTGTTTCGGCCAGCGAGGTTACATCGCTATCCATATTCAGAGATCTGTTTCCTCGAGAGCTTATAAGGGGTAAAAAGAAAATAGTCGCTAAAGACTGTACTATTTTATTTACAGATCTTTTTAACTCATCTCAGCTATATCAATCAGAAGGTGATGACTCTGCGGTAGGTCTGGTAATCAATCACTTTGATATTCTTCAGCAAATTGTCCATGAAGAACGTGGTGCTATTGTAAAAACGATCGGTGATGCTGTAATGGCTGTTTTTCCTAAACCAATTTACGCCGTTAGGGCATTCAATCGGGCTCAGGATGTATTCAAAAACGATCTGCGATCCAATCAACCCATCCTTTTAAAAGGAGGAATTCATTCCGGTGACTGTGTTGCCGTAACCCTAAATAATCACATAGACTATTTTGGGAATACCATCAACATTGCTTCCAGACTGGTTGATTATGCCCACGGTGAAGAGGTTGTGATTTCGAGTGATTCATATAAATGCCCTTATTTGAAAGAGTATTTGGCTGATAGAAGAGAGAATTTGAAAATCCACCACTTCGATGCTTCATTGAAAGGATTTGAAAGTGAGACCTTCGAAGCCAAGCGCATCACAATGCAGACAAGCCCACTTAGATTGGTAGTTTAACTAGTCCTACCTTTTTCAAATTTATTCCACATATTGTAGCATATAAGCTGATTTGCAGTTTGACTCAAAACTTAGAATCAGCTTTCAGACATATTGCACCTGAACTAATGTTACTATGACCCCAAAACCACATCCCAGTATTGCATCCCACACCGCCCCTATGGGTGAGAAAAAACGAATCGGGCTTGTAGCCCACGACTACCGCAAGCGCGATCTCATTGATTGGGCCGACTATAACCGTGATATCCTGATGCAGCACGACCTGTACGGTACGGGAACCACCGGCGGACTTCTTGCAGATAAATTGAACCTGCCCGTACACCGGTTTATGAGCGGACCACTGGGAGGCGATCTTCAGATTGGCGCTGCTATTGCAGAAAGCAGGCTCGACATTCTCATCTTCTTCTGGGACCCACTTCAGGCACAGCCCCACGATGTGGATGTAAAGGCACTCTTACGAATTTCTATTGTGTACAATATAGCCCTGGCGTGCGATCGTACCTCAGCCGATTTTCTGATCACATCTGAACTGATGAACCAAAAATATGATCGGTATCTTGTTGATTATGGGGAAAGATTGAGGCAATTGAGTAAGGATGAGGGGTAGTGGTTCAACGTAACGGTTTGGCGGCTAAGCGGCGAGGCATCCAACTTTCCAAGGCCTCGAACCCAAATATCGTCCGCTTGAGCCGTTTTGTTATGTACGT
>SKGY01000004.1 GCA_007117235.1 Balneolaceae bacterium | reverse complement strand
TGCTGCCATAAGCCTGTCAGATAGTCTAACTTATCCAGTGAACCGGGGTGATATTTTTTTTCTGGGGATTTTTTTGGCGAGATATCACTTTGTCGCTTACGCTGCATTTCTGCAGCCTTCATAATAATGTCAGCAAGATTGTCCGGATTCTTTAAACCGATTAACCTGATTTCTCGTGAATTTGTCTTTAGTAATACGTCTCCGATATTGAACATTTTATCGATTCGCCTCTTGTAGACAGAAAGATCTGTAATATTGACCAGATCAACAGTTGAAGAGTATTTCGAGTCTACGGTCTCAATGGATTCATCCCGAATGATGTATTTTATAGATTTTATTGTTTTGAAATTCCGATATAAAAGAAAGAAGCCAATCCCGAAGATTGGTATTAGAAGTATTGATAAAGTGTATCTCCAGAAAAGAGTAGCGTGTGATGGAGTTAAGATTATTTCTTTTTTTGTTTCCATGTGATTTGAGTAGATGTCTTAAACTTCTGGTTATCTAGTCTATTCTGTATATATAACGATTGATTTCAAGCTTAAATTCATACCTAATTCACAAATTTCTCATTCATTATTTGTATCTTAATCTAACTAAAAATCTCTCACAAACCAGCTCAACAGGCGTGAAAATCTGGAAGTACATTGTCGCAATTTGGATGACAACAGTTATCATTTTGGGTTTTTCAATTAAAATTCCAGAAATAGCTATTCTTGAACAAACAGCCAGAAACCTGTTTCTGCATGTGCCTATGTGGTTTACTATGATGATCGCTTTCTGCATGGCGTTCTATTATAGTATCAGATATCTGAATGATGAAACTCTTAGTTGGGATCGTAAAGCTGAGACTGCCACAGCAGTTGGACTAATGTTTGGTATTTGTGGACTTTTAACCGGTTCACTGTGGGCCAGATTTACATGGGGAACTTGGTGGACTTTTGCCGAGCCCAGAATGAATCTCTCTGCATTGGCAATGATGATCTTTGTTGCGTACTTCATCTTGCGGTCAGCATTCAACGACAGCGAAAAGCGAGCAAAAATATCAGCTGTCTATAATATTTTCGGGGTAACAACGATTCCCTTTTTACTATACATTATACCAAGGCAATTACCGAGTCTGCATCCCGGTGCGGAGGGAAATCCCGCATTTAGTGATATGACTGCACCGGAGTTACGCATTATTTTCTATCCTGCAGTGATTGGCTTTATTGGGCTTTCAATTTGGATAATGGACATTCTTAATCGATATAAACGACTTAAATATATTTCAGAAAACCACTCATGAGCATCGATTTTATACAAGAAACCACATCAACTGCCGTTGATACCCTGACCAGAAGCTATGAAGGAAGATGGGATGGAGTTGAAGGTGCAGAACAGTCTTCAGCATTCATTCAATTCATGGCTTCAAATGATTTAATTTACGTAGTTTTAGGGGTTAGCCTTATAATTTGGTTCGTATTACTCTTCTTTATGGTTAAAGTTGACAGAAACGTATCAAAGCTCGAAAAAGAAATTGAAGTAAAAGAAGCAACAGAAGACATTTAACTGATCAGACATACATGAAACCAAAACTGATTTTAAGCATAGTTTCTATCGTATTGTTTACATCACTATTGATGTACAACTTTGGGAACAGTATTAGTACATATGTAAATTTTGAACAAGCTGAAAACAGAGCTAACTCACACGTTGTTGGTACCTGGGACGATACTCAGCATTATGGCTTTTCGAGAGAAACCATGCAGTTCACCTTTCACATGAAAGACCAGGACGGAAATGTACGCCGGGTTGTCTATCCAAGACCAAAGCCGAACAACTTTGAACAGGCTACTCAACTTGTAGTTGTCGGCGAAATGAGAAATAACACGTTTCATGCAAATGATATGTTGATGAAATGCCCGTCTAAGTACAATGATGGAAGTGAACTGTTAAATGCTCAGGAGAGTTAACCAGCAATGATATCAACAATAGGCCAGCTATTTCTGAGTGGCGCATTCATCGCATCAATTGCTGCGATGGTCATGTACGCACTTTCAGCTTACAAAGAAGATGTACGGTTCGAAAAAATCTCTCACCGTTTGTGGTACGCCAAGGGCACGTTTTTACTTATAGCCTCGGCGGCACTGATTTATCTTATCATGACTCATCAGTTCCAATACTATTATGTTTGGAACTATACCAGTTTAGATCTTGAGACTCAATATCTCTTTTCTGCATTTTATGGTGGACAAGAGGGCAGTTTCATGTTATGGATTTTGTGCTCATTTGTGGTAGGTGTAGGGCTTATCAAATGGACCAGGAAGCCATACAAAGCTCCGGTAATGTTTGTGATGACACTCACTCAATTCTTCCTGCTTTCAATGGTAGTGGGGTGGGATCTTAACTTCACACAAATTGGTGCGACCCCATTCAGGACAATCGCACAAGAGATGCCAAATGCTCCCTTTATTCAAGCCAACCCTGATTTTGTGCCGGCAGATGGATCAGGCTTAAATGATCTGCTTAAAAGTCCATGGATGATGATTCATCCACCGATTATTTTCATCGGTTTTGCCATGATGACTGTTCCATTTGCGTTCGCAATAGCCTCACTATGGACTAAAACTTATCATGAATGGATAAGACCTGCGTTGCCCTGGACATTAGCTGCAAATCTCTCACTTTTAACAGCAATTTTTCTTGGCGGTTATTGGGCTTATGAAACTCTATCATTTGGCGGTTACTGGGCATGGGATCCTGTAGAAAATGCCTCTTTAGTTCCCTGGTTAATTGGTACTGCCGGAATTCATGCGATGATTATACAGCGTCAAAGCTCAAGGGCACATAAAGCATCTCTGTTTTTTGCTATTCTCTCATATGTAGCAATTGTCTATCAGACATTCCTTACACGATCAGGTGTACTTGCAGAACAGTCTGTTCACAGTTTTGTTGATCTTGGCTTATATGGTCAGCTTTTGATCTTTATTCTTGTGATGACATTTATGGGTATTGGGTTTTATCTCTACAGGTACAGAGAGCTTCCAAGCCCCGATAAAGAGTCAGAGTTTTTGAGTAAGGAGTTCATGACATTTACAGGAGCGATGCTTCTTTTTATCATGGGTATTGTCATTATTGTAGGAACAAGTTCTCCTATTTTAGGCCGATTATTTGTTGAAAACCCAACCCCACCCGAAATTCAATTTTATAATGACTGGAGCATGCCGATAGCTATTATTATGGCATTTGCAACGGTTATTGGGCAGCATCTTTTTTGGTCTAAACATACATGGGAGAGTCTGGCAGGTGTATTAATTACGCCACTGTTACTCACATCAATTGCTACTGTACTTTCGATAATTTTAGGTGATGTGAGAAATATCTATTACATGGTATACATCTTCGCAGCTTGGTTTACAGTGATTGGAAATCTATCCATAATGTTTTCGCTGATTAAGAAAAACCCTAAGCTTATTGGAGGCACACTTACTCATGTTGGTTTTGGAGCATTACTACTTGGTGTGATTGCATCATCGGTTTACACAGAACCGCTTTTAGACCAGAGGACTTCCAGTTACAATGCAAGAGTGTTGGCCGGAGAGGTATTTGATGTTGAAGGATTTCCGGTTACACAGCCTACCGAAATGTTTCAGCTCACACTTAATCGTCCAACACTTGTAAATGAAAAGTATATTGTAACTTACGAAGGTTTTGAGGTTGCTGATTCTCCTAGACCGGGACAACAAACCTATAAAATTAAGTTTGAGCCGATAGATGGAAGCGCACCTTTTTATATGGAGCCGGAAGTCTATCCCATGTTAACAACATCGTCAAGGGATAACATTGATTGGTCTGTAGATCCACATGTAAAAACAGGATTTATGAGTGACATCTATCTCTATGTTGCAGGCAGCCAATATGTTGAAAGAAAAAACAATGAGCTTGCACGTCAAAATGCAGCACAAAGCCTAGTGCCTGTAAGCCAGGAAGATGAGCTACAAACTCTCGAACTTTCAACAAATGAACCTGTAGAGGTAGGTCCATTTAGCTTCACATTTCAAAATTTTCTGCCCGCACAAGAGGCAGACTTACCAGAAAATACCCAAATTGGAATACGTTCTTTAATCAGAGTTGAGCATATGGATTCCGGTTCAGCGTATGAAATTGAACCTCTATTCGCTGTTTACACTGAAGAGGAATTGAGCTA
>SKGY01000229.1 GCA_007117235.1 Balneolaceae bacterium | reverse complement strand
CCCCTGCATACATACCAATCTCATCAAGTAAAATCATCTGATCAGTTTCTCCTTTCCACTCTTCAATCAGGCGTACAATAATCAGATAGAGCAGCATCACTGTAAATGCTGATGCAGTAGCACTAATCATATTGATGCTTAGCGCAACATAATCGGCGGGAATAAACATGGATACAACCCTCGCAAATATGGCAAAAAATGGTGAACCCGGAGGATGGGCAACCTGAAGTGTGTACGATGTTGCTATATACTCAGATGGATCCCAAAAAGGGGCTGTAGGCTGAACTGTCAATGAATAGATTGTAAATGCGTAAAGAAAACTGAGGGTTGCAAAGAATATGTTTCGCGTTCTGTGTTGTGCGAAAATTGAAGCAAAATCCATGTAGGTTCTTTTCAATAAATGTTAGTTGACAGTATTTGACTGTACTGCTTATTTAAAATAACAGTACCGATAACGATTTTTTTATTGCCTGAGTATGATGTTAAAAGTCATGTGATACTTATTGTGATATCAAAACACAATAAGACATACTAGTTTTCGAACATCTGCATATAGTATCAGGCTCCAAGAATATATTCTTGTGATAAAGAGCTGAAAATATACCGAATCACTGTCTGAATGCACAATCATTTTGTGAAAGTGCCGTACATAAAATAGAGTTCAAAAGTTGTAATCGAGTCTTGCCAATCTGCATAAAAATGGGTATCAACATGCATGTTAAATCTCAAATGAAAAATTGATTGATGACTTCTCAGAACACCGGTAAAGAACGCTTTTCAACAAAGTGGGGACTCATTCTCAGCGTGTTGGGTATTGCAGTTGGCACAGGCAACATTTGGCGGTTCCCGCGCATCGCCGCAGAGAATGGTGGTGAAACCGGTGCCGGGGCATTTCTTGTTGCCTGGATTACGTTCCTTTTTATTTGGTCAGTGCCACTGATTATTGCCGAGTATGGCATCGGTAGAAATGGGAGAAAGGGTGTTGTTGGCTCTTATATAAAAATAGCCGGAGAACGATTTGCATGGATGGGCTCTTTCATCGGCTTTGTGGCAACGGCCATAATGTTCTACTACAGTGTTGTTGCGGGCTGGTGTCTCTACTATTTAATTGAATCGGTTGTTTCTGCACTTCCCGAAAATGTAGATCAGGCCAATATGGTCTGGGATGGATTTCAGGGATCGGCGCTTCCATCAGTATTCCACGCCGTCATGATTTTTCTTGGCGGACTCATCATTATAAAAGGGGTCAAGAGCATTGAGAGAATCAATAAGATTTTGATACCGTCACTGTTGCTCGTTCTTGTTGTCTCGCTGGTAAAAGCGCTAACTCTTCCAAATAGTGGGGCAGGAGTCGTCTATCTGTTTACTCCTGATTGGGTCACACTAAAAGAGCCCGGAATTTGGCTTGAAGCGCTTACTCAAAATGCATGGGATACCGGTGCGGCATGGGGATTAATTCTTACTTATGGCGCCTACATGCGGAAAAAAGATAACATCGCAATTACCGCATTCCAGACGGGAATAGGTAATAATATTGTATCTCTGGTTGCTGCGATTATCATCTTCTCCACTGTTTTCGGAACTCTTGGAAGCGATATGTCAGATAGTGCAATTCTGGATGTGATGAGAGAATCGGGTCCTGCCTCAACCGGACTCACATTTATGTGGATGCCTCAGCTATTCAGCCAAATGGCAGGTGGACAGATTTTTGCGATACTCTTTTTCCTCGGATTAACATTTGCCGCTTTCAGTTCACTTATCTCTATGATTGAACTCGCTACGAAAGTATTTGTTGATATGGGCGTGACCCGTACCAAAGCAACCATCGCTGTATGCTCAGCCGGTTTCCTGTTCGGCCTTCCATCAGCAATTTCTCTGGACATTTTTGCCAATCAGGACTTTGTTTGGGGAGTTGGATTGATGGCCTCTGGCGGATTGATCTCTTTTGCGGTGATAACATTTGGTACTGATAAATTCAGAAATGAACTGGTAAACAACGAAGAGAGTACCTATAAGCTTGGCAGCTGGTGGGAGTATATCATGAAATATCTGATTCCAATTCAGGTTATTACACTGCTAAGCTGGTGGATCTATTTAAGTGCCACTAGTTTTGCACCCGATACCTGGTACAATCCTTTGAGTCCGTTTTCTGTGGCTACAGTACTTGTGCAGTGGGGAATAGCTATCGCACTGTTTAAGTTCTACAACAAGAAGATTGCAAAGAGAACTACGCTGAATTAATAGCATTGCAAAACCAAAATCGTCATTCTGAATTAAACTCGTCATCCTGAATTTAGTTCAGGATCTCCAAAAGTTGATAAGAATGGGAGATTCTGACCTTCGTCAGAATGACCAAATAAAAGATTTTAAAAATGGAGCACCGCCATTAAGACCGGTTTTCCAACTTTTGTTCAATATTCTTCAGTGTTCTGTTGATGTCCTGCAAAAGAGGCACAAGTTGATCCTGATTCAATCCGTTTTCTGTCTGGGGAGCACTTGTGACGTAGGACTGCTTATCGGTGGTTTCATCCCTTTGATCCAGAACTATTTTTCTGAAGTTTCTGGCGTCAACAATTCCGGTAAGAGAAAGATCGGAGACCCCTTGAGCACTTTGTCCGGCAGTTTCAATCATCAGATAGCTAAGTCCGAAGTAACGTAAAATGGGACCCTCTTTAAACGTGAGATCCTGAATTTTATCAAGTGGAATTGTACGCTCGGTTTGAAACCAAACCCCTTTTTTGAAGTGAAGCGCACGGGTAGTTAATTCACAGTAAAGGTTATCAAAGTATCTGTTGATATAAATTTTCCCGAAAATAAGCCAGAACGGCAGGAGAATAATTCCAACGATAGTAATTGTAAAAATTACAATACCGCCAACATAGGAGTATGTCTTTAATCTGGGATCGAATTTTGCCTCAAGCAGTTTTTCAGCTCTGCGTCTTTGTGTCTGACTGGACATGTGAGAGTTTTTTAAGTTAAGCAGGATAGTTTGGATGCATGAATCAAGATGTGACATTCCATCTTCAATTTGCTACTATACGTGTAAGATAATCCAAAGTTTAACTTATTTTAAAAGTTGACGAAATAAAAAATTCTCAAAGAATCTTATTCAAGTAATGTATCTCTTTACAAAGAACTGCTTCTGTGTTTTACTGTTTACATCTCTGATCAGTAGCTCAATTCACGCTCAGTCATCAACAATATCAGGAACAGTTACAGATGAGTCTGGCAACCCCATTGAGCTCGTAAACGTCTATATCACAAACACAACGATTGGCGCTTCTTCTGATGAAAGTGGAATATTTGAATTCACGACTACGCTGACCGGTAATCGTGATATCATTTTCAGCAGGGTAGGATATGAGCCGGTTCGAAGATCAGTTCAGCTTGGGGAGTCCCAAAGATCGTTTCAATTTTCTGTGTCTCTCAAGGAAGCAGAATATGAACTGGGTGAAATTGGTGTGATTTCAGATAACCGGGAGTGGAGAAGAAATTATGAGTCGTTTAAACAAGAGTTTCTGGGTACGTCTCTGTTTGCATCAGAAACGGAAATTAAAAATCCCTGGGTGATTGATTTTGAAACCAATAGAAATCGTGAATTAATAGCATCTGTAAATGAACCACTCGAAATTGTAAATATGGCTCTGGGCTATAACATATATGTAGATCTGGATGAATACAATTGGAACAGGGATCTGTCAACCGGATTTTTCAGAATGGATGTCAGGTACGAGGAGCTGACATCCAATAATGAGATTGTTCAAAACAGATGGGAAGAGAATCGCAAAAGAGCGTACCAAGGATCTTTTGAGCACTTTCTAAACAGTATTTATGAGGATAATCTGTTGAGGAACGGTTTCGAACCGGTAAGACCCTCATCAAGTAACAGAGAGCGAATACGCAGGTTAAATGATGAAGATCTTACTTTGGAGCTTATGAAACGGAGGAGCTTCAATGCAGACCGGCTGGAAAATTATCGCGGATTCAGATTGAGGAGAGATCGTGCCGATATACTTATTGGACAAAGAGAGTACAGAACAGATAATCGTGATAGAGCCATAATTGTAGCTAACTATGCAAGCAACGTTTTCATAGTTACACAAGAGAGAACACTGATGGATCCAATGGAACTATCGGTAGACGGTATATGGAAGTCTCACCGCTTAGCAGATAAGGTACCCGTGGATTACTAT
>SKGY01000003.1 GCA_007117235.1 Balneolaceae bacterium | reverse complement strand
CACAGTTTGTGGCGTACTTTGGATGGAGTAATTTAGGACAAATCTTTGCAGTAAAGGGAGCAGAGTTTCTTCAAAATATTGGAGCAACTGGCCCAATCATCTTTATAGGATTTATACTTGTATCCGGATCTGTAAACCTGATGCTGGGTTCTGCTTCGGCACAATGGGCCGTTACTGCTCCAATTTTTGTACCTATGCTTATGCTTATCGGCTACACACCCGAAGTTATTCAGGCCGCCTATCGAATTGGTGATTCAGTTACCAATATTATAACCCCAATGATGAGTTATTTCGGGCTGATTCTCGCTTTTGCCAATAAATACGATAAGGATCTCGGTATCGGAACTATTATTGCTATGATGTTACCATACAGTATATTTTTCCTAATTGGTTGGATTATATTATTTTATGTAATGGTATTTGGACTGGGCATACCTGTGGGCCCCGGTGAGGAGATTTATTATATCATTGATGGAGCTACAGGTACCGGTTCAGGAAATTAAATGAAACCGTCATGAACACATTTTTAATTGGTCTTTCTTTAGGCGTTATATTATCCATCATCCATTTGGTCTATAAATGGAAAAAACTGGATTATCCGACGGCATTTAAACTCAATTCGGGTTTCATTATTACAAATTCCATCATGTTTGGCTTATTCATGATGATTATGTTTTTTTTCGGTTCATTTTCCACGCCAAGTGAGTTTAAAATCTATCACTTTCTTGTTATAGGATTACTCTCTTTAGCGTATCTGCCCACTATCCTTTTAAAAGAGATAGTTGACCAGAATTCTCCCAATGAACCTGTCTTCAAAATCAGAAAACACGAGTCGATTTCTTAGTTCATCAAAAAAATTCCTTTCAACTATTCGGCTGTCTTCTTACCTTGTCGAAACTTTGAAACAGAGCTGATGCATTCGCCAAATCCGACCATCTGCACATACGAAATTCCTTATCTCAAATCCGACGCGGTTTCCGTTGTCGGATTTTTTTTGGCCATCTCTCTCTGTATTTCTCTTCACCCAAATTCACTTCAAAAAGCTGATTTATGACACACGTAGCACCCAAACATAAACCTGCAATATTAGCGCTGGCTGACGGCACCGTCGTGAGAGGCCGGGCGATAGGTATAACGGGCACAACCGGTGGTGAACTCTGTTTTAACACAAGCATGACCGGCTACCAGGAAATATTTACAGACCCAAGCTATTACGGTCAGATGATGATGATGACCTATCCTCACATTGGTAATTACGGAACTCAGCCAAGAGATGATGAAGCTCGAAGAGTGATGGTTGCAGGAATTATCTGCCGGGCATTTTCTGATGAATACAGTAACACAATGGCGGATAGAAGCCTCCAGGAATATCTCGAAGACAACAAAATTACCGGCATAAGCGGGGTTGACACCCGAAAACTGGTTCGTCACGTTCGCGAAAAAGGAGTTATGAACGCTGTAATCTCAAGTGAAGAGACAGACGAAAAGAAACTGGTTCAAATGGCCAAAGAGTGGGATGATATGGAAGGCCTGGAGCTCGCTACAAAGGTAACCAGAGCTGAAGCCCAAACAGTAAATGGAAAAGATGATTTTCGTGTAGCTGCTTTTGATTATGGTATCAAGCAGAATATCATCAACAATTTGAATAAGCGGGGTTGCACACTGCGCATCTTCCCGGCCAAAACCCCTCTTGAAGAAATCAAAGCCTGGGAAGCTGACGGCTACTTTTTCAGCAACGGTCCGGGCGATCCTACCGCTACAGCTGAGTACGCTTTAGAAGCTGTTAACTATGCAAAAGAGACCGGAAAGCCTGTTTTTGGAATCTGCCTCGGTCATCAGCTAATGGCACTTAGTGAAGGACTCAAAACCACCAAAATGTTTGTAGGTCATCGTGGTGCCAATCAACCCGTTAAAAATATTCAAACCGGGCTGGTAGAAATTTCAACTCAAAACCACGGCTTCGCTGTTGATGAGAACTCAATGGATGAAAAAATTGCCGAAGTGACTCACATAAATTTAAATGACGGAACTATAGAAGGGCTTAAGTTTAAAAACTTCCCGGGGTTTTCAGTTCAGTATCACCCGGAGGCTTCACCCGGTCCGCACGACTCGGCTTATCTGTTCGATCAGTTTATCGACATGATGAAGAAATAGACATTAGACATTAGACATTAGACATTAGAAAATAGACGACTCGGAATAACGAATTAACAAATAACAAAACCCCAACATGCCAAGACGCGACGACATCCAGAAAATTTTGATTATCGGTTCAGGACCCATTGTAATTGGCCAGGCTTGCGAATTTGACTATTCCGGCTCCCAGGCTTGCCGTTCACTTCAAGAAGAGGGATATAAAATTGTACTCATTAACTCGAATCCGGCTACAATTATGACGGATCCGATTATGGCCGATGCAGTTTACATGCTGCCAATGACAACCGATTCCATCCGCGAAATTGTAGCCAAAGAGAAGCCTGACGCTGTGCTTCCAACTATGGGTGGCCAAACAGGGTTAAACCTCTGCCGCGATCTTGAAAAGGAAAATTTCTGGAATGAGAATGACATCAAAATTATTGGGGTGGATATTGATGCTGTTGAGCTGACCGAGGATCGTCAGTTATTCCGCGACAAAATGGAAGAGATCGGAATTGAACAGTGTAAAAGCCGCACAGCAAAATCACTTCTTGATGCCAAGGAGATTAAAGAGGAGTTAGGCGGAGTACCCATCGTTATTCGTCCTTCATTTACGATGGGTGGCGCAGGCGGTGGTATTGTCTGGAATGAAGATGAATTTGAACGAAAGGTACTTCGCGGCCTGGAAATGAGTCCGGTGCACGAAGTTCTTATCGAAGAGTCGATCTTTGGATGGAAAGAGTATGAACTGGAACTTTTGCGTGATGCCAATGATAATGTGATTATCATCTGCTCAATTGAGAACATGGACCCGATGGGCGTTCATACCGGAGACTCAGTAACAGTGGCTCCTACACAGACACTCAGTGACAAACAACTTCAAACCATGCGGGATGCTGCAATTAAAATGATGCGCAGCATCGGGACCTTTGCCGGAGGCTGTAACGTCCAGTTCGCGATGGAACCCGGTACTGACCGACTGGTGGCAATAGAGATCAATCCCAGGGTAAGTCGTTCATCTGCCCTTGCATCAAAAGCAACCGGTTACCCCATTGCAAAAGTTGCGACGAAATTAGCGGTGGGCTACACACTTGACGAACTCAAAAATCAAATTACAGGGACTACATCTGCTTGTTTTGAGCCGAGCATTGATTATGTAGTCTGCAAAATACCGCGCTTCAATTTTGAGAAATTTCCGGGAGTGGATGAAGAACTAACCACTCAGATGAAAGCAGTAGGTGAAGTAATGTCGATTGGGCGTAATTTCCCTGAAGCACTTAATAAAGCATGGCAATCGATGGAAGTAGGCAGAGAAGGGTTGGGTGCCGACGGTTATGAGGAGTTCGACCGTAAAACAGTTCGTGAGCGCTTGCTAAAACCATATTGGGATCGAAGCATGCAGATACGGAATGCATTTAAGCTTGGTGCGTCTGTAGAAGAAATTGCCGACATCACTAAAGTTGACCCCTGGTTTTTGCAGCAGATCCGATACATGGTTTCACTCGAAAACCGAACTGAAGGACAATCATTGGACGAAATTTCGAAAGAAGATTTCTTTGAGCTGAAGCAAGCCGGCTTCTCCGATTCACAAGTTGCATTTCTGCTTAGTAAAAGCGGAGAAAAAGTATCCGACAAGAATGTTCGTGACCATCGATTAACGCTTGGATTGAAACCATCTTTCAAAATGGTAGACACATGTGCAGCAGAATTTCCGGCTCAAACACCATACTACTACTCCTCATATGAGGACGAAAACGAAAGTGTAGTTACTGACAAAAAGAAAGTTTTAATTCTGGGAAGCGGCCCGAATAGAATTGGGCAGGGAATTGAGTTCGATTACTCCTGTACTCATGCTGTGTTGGCCGCTAAAGAGATGGGATATGAAGCCATCATGGTTAACTGCAATCCGGAAACAGTCTCTACAGATTTTGACTTTGCTGATAAACTCTATTTTGAACCGGTCTACTGGGAACGTGTGCTGGATATTATCGAACACGAAAAACCGGAAGGTGTGATACTCCAGGTAGGTGGGCAAACTGCCCTTAAACTTGGAAAACGAT
>SKGY01000030.1 GCA_007117235.1 Balneolaceae bacterium | reverse complement strand
TGAAGATAATGTAGAAACTGATAAAAATATTGAGCTCATCTATAGCGGAAGTGGCGGTATTCAGCTTTTGACTTCAATACGATCAGATGTGCGGGAAGTAATTCGTCAGGAGCGGCTAAACAGAGCTAATGTATCTGATGAAATTAAAAGTATATATGATGCCAATATTCAGCTCGATTCGCGAAGATTGACCAGTGAAGGCGAAGAGAAAGATGATGATACAGCATTTTTATCCATTGTTGGTATGGTACTCGGTATCATCATCTTTTTCTCAATCTTTAGTTATGGCGGTTATATCACCCGGGGCGTAATTGAGGAAAAAACGAATCGTATAATTGAAGTTATTGCCTCTTCAGTACGCCCTATTGAGCTGCTAACCGGTAAAATGGCCGGTGTTGGAGCACTAGCCATAACACAGTTCAGTATATGGATTATCACATTTATGGGATTGTCAGCTATTGCAGGGCCTGTAGCATTAATGGTGATGGGGAGTCAGCAAGAGGCAACAACTGCAGGATTAGAAGAAGCTCAAGCTGAACTTCCTGCATTTTTGGATTTGCCATCACTTGAGACATCCCTTATCGTCTACTTTATAATATTCTTCATTCTTGGATATCTGCTTTACAGCTCGCTTTTCGCCGCCATCGGTTCAACAGCAGACTCTGATACGGATGTTCAGCAGCTGATGCTGCCTGTTGGTTCGCCTATCTTTATCGCCTATATCATCATGCTACACACCTGGCAAAGTCCAGACAGCGTCTTGTCTGTAGTAAGCTCAATTATTCCATTCTTCTCTCCTATTTTGATGGTTACAAGAATAGCGATAGTTGATGTCCCATTCTGGCAGATAGGCCTCTCTATATTTCTGATGCTTCTATCTTTTGTAGGTATTATGTGGCTAAGTGCAAAGATCTACAAAGTGGGAATCCTGAGCTATGGAAAAACGGCCGGATTCAAAGATATCGCAAAATGGATCAAGCAGTAACCTGACGTTCGTAGAGCTAAATCAGTCTAAAGCTAATAGAGCTCTGCGTACTCGCTCATCAAACTCCTCTGCCAAAATATTTTCCTTAATTTCTGATCTGAGGGTTCGATCAAGGTTTGATAACCCTGTTACTGATTTATAGCGAACTCTGGGATCGGAATCTCTTAAAAGATCCGTGATTCGATTTTCCCATCCGGATGCAGATTCATCATTTTCCAGTATGATATCAAGCACACGGCTTCTAACATGATACGGAAAACCTTCAGCCAAAAACGTCTCTGAGAAACTAACTGCTGCTTCTGCCTCTCCATGATCAACTAACAGATTCAATAGAAGAGGAACTTCATTAATCACTGATTCACGAATAATTAAATCTTCAGTGATATTTCTAAAAGATCGAGCCTCTGTAACTTCATAGAGCGATCTGATAGCAGTTGTTCTTATATCTTTATCATTAGTTCGTTGAATAGTCGACCGCAATCTGCTAACTACAGCATCTCTGTTGTTGTAGTATGCCAGTGATTCAAGCGCAGCTAATCGAATGGTCTTCGGATTGTTCTCACCAACTCTATCAAGAAATAGCTGTTCAGTTCCGGTAGCTCCCATAGTAATCGCTCCAAGTGAACGCAATATTTCACTCTGTACTTCCTCATTATCTTCATTAGATAACAGATCTCTGAATGCCAATTGCAGATCCGGGTTATCTGTAAACTCTGATAGTGCTTTAGCAGATTTGATTCTTTTTTCAATTGACTCATCATTCCTCAACTGATAGAACCAAAATTCAAATGGTTTTCTTTCAGTGATGATTAGATTATCTCTATCAGATGACAATTTAATGTTTTCAATATTAGCACCTACACTAATAACTACTGCATCGGTCTCACCGGTAAATGTTAACTCATGGGTTTTAGTATCAAGGAATGTGATCTCTGTTACTACAACATTAACCAGCTCATCTATAGATTCACCCAATGACTGAAATTCGATTTCAACTTTTCTATCACTCTCATCCCAATTCATTGATGCCAGATATTCATAGTGCTTTTCTTCTTCTATTACTACTGGTTCAAGCGAAAATCTATCTCTAAAATTATGCCCCGAATTTTTATAGATATTATTATTTAAGTTGCTCCATGTAAGTACTTTATGATTATCTGAGTATAAATTTTCTAACACTCTATCTAAATCAGAATGCAGCCTGTTTTCTTGATTGTTCTCAATAAACTGAATCCATTCACTTATCTGATTATCACTGAATACTCCGTATGGTTCCGGGGAGCTTTCTAAACTGAATTCATAACCAAATAACCTGTGGTGCGTGTATGCTCTAAGTAAATTAATTGCGTCTGAATCAGACCATTGCTCTTCTTTAATATGAGCTCCTACCCACTGGCTCACTATACCAAGTTCAATCTGCTGTTGAAAATTTCCCTTGTTTGAAAACAGATAAAGTACTCCATCGCCATAAGATTTGGACTCCCAAAATTCATCTTCAAGTACAACTATTTGTAAGTCCTGATACGGATATGGTTTTCGAAGGAATCGGGAAACTTCATGAAAAGCATTCGCTGCAATTTTTAGAAGTTCTGAACCTTCTGATAGTTCGAAGTCACTGTATAAATTGATATGTGAATCTGACCTTCTTTGAAATAGTGATTGAACATCAGATTCAAGAGTTGATGTGAATTCACTATTTGAAGTTGATTCAATCCTTTGAATAGTTCCCATTACAAGTGACAAACCTACGGGTGATATTTCTACTCCTGAAGAATATGTAGTTACTTCATTTTCAACAGAACTAACCTCAGTACCCCCTCTCCTTCCATTCATTACCACACTTTTTGATGCAGGGTGTGTAATTACAAAATCGGATTTAAATGAAACTCTCGGGTGATCAATTACGGGCAGCCAGTGTGCTGTTGATTTAGGAAGCAGTGACGTGAACAGTGTACCATTTTCATTGGTATGTACACCAAAGACCGGATTGGCTATATACTGCAACCTTAGCGTGAAATTTTGTCCTTCATCAAATTCAAAATCAGCAATAGATATTATCAATTTGCCTGAATCTAAATAGTATTCAGCATTATCATCATTGATTACAACTCGGATTAACTCAATATTGGGCGCATCAAAAACCAAGGAATCAACAAATTGGTGCTTGGTGGAAATTGAGTATAGCAGATCGCCCTCAAACTCACCGATTTCATTGATTTTCAGCTCAGCATCCAAGTGAAGTATATCAACCGGTATTGTGGGATAACTTTCATAATCCCAATCTTGTGCCGTAACTGACAGTGGAAGAATTAGTGCAGTAAAAAGTAATAGAGATCTAAACAGGTTTGTCATCAATCTATTTCGTTTCAAAAAGTGGAAGTATATGATCTTTTAATACGTTGTTTGTGGAGAGCGCATTGCCTGTTTCAATTTTAGGCTGACCATTAAGATCGGTGTATGACCCTCCAGCCTCTGTAACTATTGGCAGTAACGCAGCAGCATCCCAAATATTCAAAATAGGATCAATCATTATATCGGCCCGGCCGGTCGCTACCATTAAATGGCCATAAGCATCACCCCAGGTTCGATGAAGTCTGATTTTACCCAAAAGTTCCTTAAATGCATCAAAATGGTTGTATTCTTCAAATGTTGATACCTCAGTAGTAAGAAAAGTGGCTTTATCAAGGTGATCACATCTCCTTACTTTGCACTCCTTGCCGTTCAACGTGCAACCTTCTCCTATTGCAGCTGAAACTAGTTCATTTAATGCAGGGGCGTAGATTACTCCCACTTTGGGTTCACCCTTAACCAGTATCCCTATTAAAGTAGTGTAGAATGGTACTCCATGAATAAATGATTGTGTGCCATCAATTGGGTCTAGTACCCATACTATATCGCAATCTTCATTTTCTGAACCAAACTCCTCTCCTATGATACCGTGTGTTGGATACTTCTCTTTGATCAGCTTTCTAATGACAGATTCCGCCTCACGATCGGCATTTGTGACGGGTGAATCATCATTTTTAAATTCGAGTCGGTAATCTTTTTTGAAATAGTTAAGAGTCAGGTCACCGCCCGCTTTTGCAAACTCAGACGCTGATTCTCTCAATTCAGAAAGTTTCAATTCCATTAAGAAGTCTATATTTGGCAATCATTCAATATATAATTGCCGGTTATCTTTTAATGGATTAAAGATACAATTTACTGAGGGATTCTCAGAT
>SKGY01000013.1 GCA_007117235.1 Balneolaceae bacterium | reverse complement strand
TTATTTATGGAGCTTTCGCCACTATTACAGGCCGCCCGTGATGGTAATCTAAAACAGGTTTCTGATCTGGTATCAGAAGGTGTAGATATCAATGAGACACACAGAAATGGGTCTACAGCACTAATCTATGCTGCTGAAGGTGGACACTTTGATGTGATTAAATTCTTGATAGAGAAGGGGGCAGATCCACTGCTTCAAACCAAAATGGGTGCTACTGCTCTTAACAGGGCCGCTGAAAAAGGTGAGACCGAAATAATTAAATATCTGCTCGATAAGGGCACACCGATTGGTGACTTGGCTGTAATTATGGCTGCGAGAGAAGGAAATCTCAGTGCAGTTAAGATATTAGTTGAAGCCGGGGCTGATGTTAACACACAACAACGGTGGGGACAGACTGCGTTGATGCTTGCAGCACGGGAAGGTCACTCAACTGTCGTCAAATATCTTATTGACTCAGGTGCAAATGTGCGAATGAAAGATAAAAATGGAGATACGGCACTCAACATTGCAATTGACAACGATAACGATGATATAGCCATGCAGCTTCGCCGTGCAGGTGCAAAAGCTCAGGTTAAAAAACAGCCTATTGTGGTTGCGCCTGACGACGACGATGACGATACGGATGATACCGATGTTGATGAGTTAATAAGTGAAGACTCTGACGACATGCCTGATGATCTGGAGATGGAAGACTAATAAAACACTATTTCGTAATTTAAAAGCCGCACTAAAGAGCGGCTTTTTTTATTACTGAAGTACTAAGGGAGGTGGTTTTAAATCTAAAGTGAAATCTTGAAATGTAATTGATCGAAAAAAGCGCTTTCGTGTTTAAAATCAAGTTTTTAAAGGTGTTTAGGTGGATAGAGTTAAATAAATCCGTTATTTTAAAATGATTTAAAAGATTACAATAAAACATCAAAATTGAACGGAGTACTATTTTATGGCTAAGATAAAAGTTGGAATAAATGGATTTGGCCGGATCGGTCGACTTGTTATGAGGTCAATCCTTAAGTATCAGGATGACAAAATTGAAGTAGTAGGCATTAACGATTTGACTGATGCTAAAACTTTGGCTCACCTTTTTAAGTATGATTCTGTACATGGAAAGTTTGACGGAGAAGTTCGTGCAGAGGGCAACGATCTCGTGATCAATGGTAAAAAAATTGGAGTTTCTGCAGACAGAGATCCTGCTAACCTCAAATGGGGAGAAAGAGGAGCAGAAGTGATTGTGGAATCAACAGGATTTTTCCGTGATGACAAAACTGCCGGCAAACATATTGAAGCAGGTGCAAAAAAAGTAATTATCTCTGCACCCGGTTCTGGAAACGTACAAACAATTGTGCTTGGTGTGAATGATGACACACTTGATAAAAACAATAACATTTTTTCAAATGCCAGCTGTACCACAAACTGCCTCGCACCTATGGTGAAAGTACTTGATGAAGCATTTGGAATTGAGAAAGGTTTTATGACCACAATACATGCATACACCGGCGATCAGCAGCTTGTTGATGGTCCGCATAAAGACCTTAGAAGAGCTCGTGCTGCCGCACAAAATATTGTACCTACCACAACAGGTGCTGCAGCTGCGGTTGGTTTAGTATTGCCTCACCTTGACGGTAAGCTTGACGGTGGTGCTGTTCGTGTACCGGTTCCTAATGGATCACTGACTGATTTCACAGCCGTTGTGAAAAAAGATGTGACCGAAGCCCAGGTGCTCGAGGCTTTCAAAAAAGCTGCTTCAGGTAGTCTGAAAGGAATTCTTGAATATAGTGATGAAGAGCTCGTATCAACCGATATTATCGGAAATCCACACTCTTGTATCTTTGACAGCGGCACGATTAAAGTTGACGGTAAATTGGTCAAAGTTATTGGATGGTATGATAATGAAGCCGGCTACTCAGCCAGGACTGCTGAATTGATTACCAGAGTTGTATAGTCATTTTTCATCCGATGACTTCCCGTCATTGGATGAGTTACAAAACTAGATCTAAACCCGCCCGAATCTTATTCAGGCGGGTTTTTTTTATAGAATCATAAAATTACTTTCTATTTTGGTTGTTGGTGATTCTAAATCAAACACGTAATAATACATTATGAAACTTCTTTCCGCACTGATTGCCACGTTATTTATTCCAGTCTATATTTTTGCACAACCCATTGCTATCGATAGGGTTGAGCCTGAAAACTGGTGGATTGGTTTCAATGAGCCGAATGTACAGCTTTTGGTTTACGGTAATAATATTCAATCAGCAACTCCATCCGTTGATTACCCCGGAGTAACGCTGAAGCAGGTAACACCAGTTGAAAACCCAAACTATCAGTTTGTTACGCTAAATATTGATGACAGTGCTGAGGCTGGTGTTGTGGAGATAAATTTCAGCAGGGGAAGTTTTACATACACACATGAATTTGAAATAAAAGAGCGAAATAGTTCTCAATACCGAAATCAGGGATTTGATTCATCAGATGTGATTTATCTGTTGATGCCTGACCGTTTTGCCAACGGAGATCCATCGATTGATGAGATTCCAGGTATGCTTGAAGGGGTAGACCGCAACAATCCAAATGCCCGCCATGGTGGTGATCTTCAGGGTGTGATTAATAATCTAGACTATCTCAAGGAGCTGGGAATGACTGCAGTGTGGTTTACTCCAATCTTTGAAAATGACATGCCACCTGAGTATGGAGCCTACCACGGATATGCAGCTACGGATATGTATCGGGTTGACAGGCGTTTTGGCTCAAATGAAACATACCTTGAATTAATAGAAAAAGCTCATGGAATGGGTTTGAAGGTGATTATGGATATGATTCACAATCACGTTGGCACGCATCACTGGTTTATAAAAGATCTGCCATCATCAGATTGGATTCACGATCTGGAAGAAGTTGGTACAACTAATTTCAGAACATCCACGGTGATGGACCCTTATGCATCTGAATACGATTTTAATTCAACAGTTCAGGGGTGGTTTGTGGTTGATATGCCCGACCTGGACCAGCGTAATGAGTTGGTGGAAACATACCTGATTCAAAACACACTTTGGTGGATTGAATATTCAGGAATTGACGGCATTCGTATGGACACACATCCCTATCCCTACAAAGAGTACATGGCAAAGTGGTCTAAAGTTGTGCTGGATGAGTTTCCGAACTTCAATATAGTTGGTGAGGCCTGGATGCCGAATACGCCAAGTACAGCATACTGGCAGACAGGCTTTCCGAGTCCGGATGGATACGAGAGCTATTTACCCAGTGTGACAGATTTCCCACTGTACAGTTCATTAACGGCAGGTCTGAATGAACAACAAGGATGGGATAGGGGAATTTCTCAGCTCTATTTTACCTTGAGCCAGGATTTTCTTTTTCCGGATGCGAATCTCAATGTCATCTTTCCGGGAAACCATGATCTGGATCGTATCTTTACAGTTGTTGGTGAGAATTATGATAAATATAAGTTAGCTCTCTCTTTCATTTTGACAACGAGAGGTATTCCACAGCTCTACTACGGTGATGAAATTTTAATGACAGGCGGAGGCCCAGATGGACTAAAACGAAAAGATTTCCCGGGTGGGTGGTCAGATGATCCTATCAACGCTTTTACGCCCGAAGGAAGAAGAGCACTCGAAGCAGAGACCGGATTTCCTGTAGTTGAAGCTCATGATTATTTAACAAGAGTAGCGAACTGGCGGCAGGATAAAGATGTGATTCACAACGGAAAACTCACACACTTCATCCCTGAAAATAATGTGTATGTCTACTTCCGCCACAATGAGGATGAGACAATCATGGTGGTATTGAATGCACAAGTTGAACCCCAAAGATTAGATCTTGGTCGTTTCTCAGAATTGATGAATGGTTATAATTTCGGCTATGATATCATATCACAGCACCGCTTCAGGTTAGAAGAAACTCTCGAAGTTGCTCCCCTGCAATCCATGATTATAGAATTGGGTTCGGAGTGAGCTGAAATAGGATTCTGATAATCTACTTGGTGGAAAAAATTAAAAAGTCCCCTCTTGAGAGGGGACTTGCGGATACTCAACTCCAACTACACCTGCACATTTTAAAATATTACCTCTTCACCTCATTCCCACCAATATAAACTGACCGAATAGATCTGAGATTTTGGACGTCTTGAAATGGGTCTTCGTCTAAAACTATAAAATCAGCCCACTTACCACTTTCGAGAGTTCCCAATTCACTGTCAATTCTCATACATTC